>CAZFFB010000132.1:0-6262 GCA_964517735.1 uncultured Pseudomonas sp. | reverse complement strand
GGTCAACGGGACGGCGATTTTACCCGGAGGTGAGCCTGGTTTTTAGAGGTGCCCTTTGGGGCCTGAAAAGCAAAGTGGGTTCCTACACAAAGTAACCAGTCCATCAGCATTTGTCCTGACTTGCATGACGCTCTGGATCATCGTCAGAATAGCGGCCATCGACTGTTGGGGCTCACCGCATCATGTCTGCACCTCCTTCCCGTTCTGCTTTGGGACGATTCATGACGCTGACGGGTATGGCTGCGCGGATTGCCGGTGGTGTGGTCAGTCAGCGAATCCTGCATGGGCGCAATGCGATTGATTGGCAGCCGGTCGGAGCTCTGCTTGGCGAGGTACTTGGTAGCCTGAAGGGACCGGTCCTCAAGTTAGGTCAGATGAGTTCGCAGTGGGAGGGCATATTGCCCGAGCCTATCCTGCATGCTTTGCAGCAGCTGCAGAACCAGGTACCCGCCTTGCCATTCGCGCATTTGCAGGACCATTTGCGCAGCTGTTATGGCTCGGAACTCAGCTGTTACTTCCGACATATAGACCAGCAACCTTTTGCCGCTGCTTCCTTGGCTCAGGTGCACCGAGCGATTACCGCAGACGGTCAGCCCGTGATACTCAAGGTGCAATATCCGGGCATGGCGGCCATTTGTCGTGCCGACCTGCAGCAGTTGCGCCGCCTGTTGCCGCTTGGGCGTCTGCTCAAGGTTCCCTCCGCTCAGCTGGAAGCCCTCCATCAAGAGCTGGCTCGCAGCATCAACGCGGAACTCGACTACACCCTCGAGCTACGTAATCTGCAGCGCTATCACCAGCATTTTGCCAGTTGGAAGAATCTGCGTATGCCGCTCCCGCGCGAAGATCTTTGCCGACCGGGTATTCTGGTCCTGAGTGAAGAGAGGGGGTTACCCATGGCGCAGGTCCACGAGGCCAGTGCCGCGGTACGTCAGCGTCTGGCTGATACGCTGCTGGCCTGGCTGACAGCGCAGGCCTTCGATCTGCAGCTTATGCACGCAGATCCCCATGCAGGAAACTTTGCCTATACCCCTGAAGGTGAGCTGATCGTCTACGATTTCGGCTGTATCCAGCCTTTAGCGCAGCCAACGATCGAGGCCTATACCAAGACTTACAAGGCTCTGCAGCAGGGTAGTGCCGAACGCTTGGAGCAGGCCTTCCAGGGGCTGGGTACACGTCAGCCGGCATCAGCGCCGCCCTGGGAGCTCTACAGGCGTCTGATCACCCTGCTGCATCCGGTACTGCAGCCTGGCACCCAGTGGGATTTCGCCACCAGCCCTCTGCATCAGCAGGCAATCGAGCTGTTTGCGCAGGTCACCAGTACGCTGGGCAGCCTGCAACCCTCGCCGAGCGTGATCATGCTCAACCGGACCCTGGAGGGACACTACTGGAATTTGCTGCGTCTGGGGGTTGCCATCCCGCTGGCGGATCATCTGGAGCAGGCACTGCTGCATCCACGCGGATAAGCTGCACCCCGTTAGCTCGTCAGCAGATGGACGCAGTTGCCGCCCTGCTGGCGGGCACTGTGAAGTGCCTGCTCAATACGCGCCAGCGAGTACTCGACAGGCTCCTGTTGATCGACCATACAGGCGCCAATACTGACGCTCGAAGGTTGTGCTGCCGATGCTGTGACAACCGTGTGCAGGCGCTCGGCAATCTTCCCGAAATGTTCTTCGCAACAGGCGGCGATCAGGAGCAAAAACTGTTCGTCTGCCCAGCGTCCTACCGCATCATAGGGACGTACATTGCGGCGCAACTGATGTGCTATCTCGATCAGCCGCTCATCACGAGGAGTGTCCTGGCAGGAAATGGGCTGAAAATCGTCAACCGCCAGCAGTAGAAGGCCAAAGCGGGTACCTTGTCGATGGCTGCGTGCATACTCCTCGACCATCCGCTCATGCAGGCCAATCCGGTTGTGCAGCTCGGTCAGCGGATCAATACGCGCCAGGCGCTGCAGGGTTTCCGTACGTTGCTTGACCATGTTTTCCAGCTGCTGGGTATTGTCCTGGACCGTATGAGCCATGTGCTCGAAGTGTTTGATCAGATTGCCGATTTCATTATTGCGTACTGGCAGCTGCTCGGTCAGTGGCCTGCCGCACTGCATGCGGCTCATCGCCTCATCGAGTGCGCGCAGCGGATTGAAGATCACGCGATACAGGGTCTGGTGTACCAGCCACAAGGCGAGCAGCAGCACGATACCCAGCGCCAGTACCAAGGGCCTGAAACTGTGCATCGGTATCAGCTCGTCAGTGTTGATCAAGGTGATTTCGAACCAGTCGATGCTCGGCAGATAGGTAATGCCCGCCAGATAACGCTGATTATCGAAGTTCACCCGCGTACTGAGCACCTGCGTGGTTTCGCCCGGCTGCTTGGTCAGCTGACGCATCATGCGCCGCACGCGCTTGCGATCATCAGGACTGGTGAGCAGCAGGTCGAGGGTATGCCGCATGCCATCATGGCGCACCATGCTCGCATAATCGATGATGTTGGGATCACGATGCAGCTGGATAGCCCCCTCGCGGTTGACAAAGAGTGTGGTTACCGCGGGATGATCCGTATCGACGATATCTTGCAGCAGCTTTTGCAGCTCCAGTCCGGTACCGACAATCCCGGCGATGCCCTGATCCGTACGCACGAGGGCATTCACCCATAACTTGGTAGTGCCTGTCGTTTCGTCGAAGTTGACGCCCACTCGCAGTGGGCGCTGCTGTGCGATCTGCTCATAGAACCAGGCATCGCGCTGAGTATCTTCGATCAGGTGATAGCGCAAGGGCTCCTTGCTCAGTACACCTTTCGCATCTTCGTAGTAGTAGGCGCCATCATCGAGGCGGGCAACGAAGTAACTGCCATCGCGAAAGTTGCGCCGAAAGCGCTCCAGCTCGCCGAGCATGTCCGCTTCCAGGGCATCGCGCTGCGTCGGATCCATCCACTGCTGCAGCAGGGGCGAGTCTGCCAATTGGCTGGCAAGGGCTATTTCGCGTTCCGCCAGTTGCAGCAAGCGCGCACTGTCATGCCGCACCTGCAGTTCGGCCATGCGCTTTGCCCAGCTTTCGACGATGCTGCCGGCGATCTGTGGCAGGACTGCCCAGCTGGCCAGCGATGCGACGGTGACGATGGCGGCTGCGATCAGCAGAAAACGCGTTGTGAGGCTCATGCACGGTCTCGTGAGGGGGGGCAGCAGGGCGAGGGGTACCGAGGGGTGCGGCCAGGCATGATGTGCAGCTGCCCTGTGCACATCCAGTGCCTGGTACCAGCTTCGAGGAATATTGTGATGGGAGTCTCTTTTTGAGCCATCAAAAATGAGAGCGCTGGGGCGCAGACAGCGGCGCTGATCACGGCTCTTCCTGAGCGCCACGGAATCTGTCGTACGGCCATGCCATTTTGGGTCTGCGTTTGTCTCTCTACCCACGGAGCGCTCGGCATGCCCACTAAAAATCCGAATGATCAACCGTCAGACAGTGTGCACGAGATGCGCGGTGTCTTTGCGGGTTTCGACTTTTCCAGACAGCCTGCCTTGACACCGCTTGATCAGGTCCTGTGCGAATTGCTGACGCCTGGTCTTGACAGCGAAGCTGGACCGGATGTGGCCAGCTGCCTGGCCCTGCTGCCGGTGCAGACTGGTCTGGGCAAGACCCATAGCAGCCTGGGCCTGTTGATCGGACAGATGCTGGTGCAGGTGCAGCGGCACCTGGCAGACCCCTCCGCGGCGGCGCGCCGGCTGGTCTACATCACTGACTCGATTGATAACACGCTGCATGCCCACGACAAGCTGTGCGAGCTGATCGATGCGCAGACCATCGATGGTCAGCCGCGCTTCAGCACCGAGCAGCGCGCCTGGTTGAAGGCGCAGGTGCTCTACCTGCCAAGCCAGGCCAACCAGTTGGAGAGCTGCAGCGACGCGCTGGTGCATGCGCTGGTCGAGCGTTTTGCTGGAGCTGATCGTAAGCTGTTGGCGCAGTGGGCAGAGTTCCGCCGACTCTCCCGCATGGCCAAGGAGCGCCGCGAGCTGGCCAGCGCATTGCGCGACGCTCTGCAGGAGCGGGCGCTGGCGATTCACAAGACCCTGCTCAAGGAAATCCAGACCTGCTTGCGTGAACGTCAGAGGCGTGGTGAGCCGCTGACCTCATCGAAGGAGCAGGCGCTGCTCGACCAGTTCCTGCCTGCCGAGCGGCTGCGCCGTGGCGAGGCACATGTACTGTTCATGACCACTAGCAAGTATCTGCATGGCTGCGACCATACGCTGGGCAAGTACCAGCCGCTGCTGGATCTGCCGGGCCAGTTGCTGCTGATCGACGAGATCGACCGCCAGAATGGCGAGATTCTCAAACTGCTGGTGCGGCGCAAGGCGCTGGACCTGATCGAGGTGATGCGTACCCTGCACGCCAACCTCGGCGTCCACCACCTGGACAATGGCCCTCTGTATCGCGACATCGCGCGCCGTTTTGACGAGCTGGCCGCTGATCTGCGCGAATTTGCCGAAACATGGCATCTCGACTGCGCCTACGATGTGGAAAACCTCGAGCAGCTCCAGGGGCCGCTGAGCCTGTTCTCCGACCGAAGCTACACCCATGTGCATTCGCTGCAACATTGCTTCAGCCTGCTGCAGCATGACGAGGAGCGCCAGAAGAACCTGATCCAGGTCCTTGAGCGGGCAGATGGCGAGCGGTTGCCTCTGGACGAGGATGCCTTCAGCCGCTTCCTCAATGGCGCCGACCAGTTGTTCCAGCGCTTCATCCGCCTGATGGAGGCGGCGGTGTATCAGCGCCAGGCCAATGCGCGACACAGTGAGGCAGAGGGCGCGCGCGAGCGCTATCTGGATTCGCAGCGCCAGCAAGTGATCGGCTCGATCCTCAGCCACTACAACCTGCGCGGGCTGATCGAGCCGGTGCGCGGGGCACTGGCCAGCCATGCGCTGAGCCCCGTTCGGCAGACGCAGGCGCGCGAGCAGCGCAGCTACCATGGGCGCGGTTTCAAGTTCATCGAGGTGCGCCGTCACGCCGACAGTCAGGACACGGTGGCTGCGCAGCTCAGCGGCCTGCGCTGCTCACCCAGCGGCTGGCTGGCCGAGCTGGTCGAGGGCGGGGCGGTGGTGCTCGGCATCAGCGCCACCGCCGAGGCACAGACGGTGGTGCACAATTTCGACCTGCACTATCTGGCGCAGCGTCTTGGCAGCGCCTTGCGCCGAGTCAACGGCACCCAGCGCCAGCGGCTGCATGAGTACTATCAGCAGTGGCGCGACTATGCCGAGCGGGTACGCCTGGAGGTAGCCTTCCACGCGGCCGACGAGCTGTGGCTGTACGACCAGTTGCTGCTCTGGCGCAGGGTGCGCAACCCGGCGCTCGAGCTGGAGCGACTGCTCGGCGGCGAAGATGATTGCGCCTATCAAGGTCAGCAGCTGAGCAAGCTGTTGCAGGCTCTGCAGCGCTTTGCGGCCAGTCCCGATAATCGCTACCTGCTGGTGCTGCGCAACAGCTTCCGCAGCCTGCAGAACGACGCGCTGCGCGCCTTCATCGAGGATTGTCTGCAGCGCTGGAGTCCGGAGCGGCCAGTGCGGGTATTCCACGAGGTGAATGCCGGTGCGCTGCGTGCCGACATCTATGACCAGGTGCTGGAGGCGCTGCACAACACCCTGGACAAGGTGGTGGTGTTCAGCAGCTACAACACCATGGGCACCGGCAAGAATCCCGACTACCAGGTCGGTCAGCCAGCGGATCGCGAGTCGCTGGTCTGGGTGGGCATGGGCGAGGCGGACTTTTGCAAGGCCGATATCGACGCCCTCTATCTGGAGAAGCCCACCCACCTGCTGCCTGGCGACGAGACGGCGCCAGACAGCGAGCGGCTGATCCGCCTGCATTGCACCTTGGCGCTGCAGGAGCGCGATGCACTGTCGATACGCGAGGCGCGCCACTGGATCCGTCGGCTGCTGCGTAACGACACCCGCCAACTGCTTGGTGACTATTACCAGACCCGCGACTACCCGGCGGCGGTCTGGCGCATCATCGAACAGGCGGTCGGTCGCAGCGCCCGCACCGCTTGCAAGCGCCGGCAGATCCTCCTGCTCGCCGACGCCGCACTGCGTGAGCTGCTTGCCGCCGACGAGCGTGATCCGCGCCTGCTTTCCCATGAGTACCTGGCCCTGCGCGAGCAGGCCGGCCGTACGAGCGCACAGCCGCGTGCCGAACTGCAGGCGCGCCGTTGCCAGAACCTCGCCGTACGCCACACCGAGAATGCCCACCAGTACATCCGCTCCCTGCTCAAGCACCTC
>CAZFFB010000131.1:0-6273 GCA_964517735.1 uncultured Pseudomonas sp. | reverse complement strand
AGCTGATCTCCCGCGGCTGGAGCGAGGGGCAGCGCGCCGGGCTGGTGGTCCTGCAGCGCCACTGGGTGATGGCGGCTGCCGAAGGGCTGATCGCGCTCTCCGGTGCGCGCGAGGGCGAGATCGGTGTGGCGCTGCTGAGCGGCCAGGCCGACGAGGCCGCCCGGCTGCTGCAGGAATGGCAGGCCGCCTTCCCGCAGCGTTTCTACCTGGAGGTGCAGCGTACCGGGCGGGTGGGGGATGAGGAGTACCTGCACGGCGCGGTGAGGCTGGCCGGCGAGCAGGGCGTGCCGCTGGTGGCGACCAATGATGTGCGTTTTTTGCGTCCCGAGGATTTCGAGGCCCACGAAACCCGCGTATGCATCGGCGAGGGACGCACCCTCGATGACCCGCGCCGCCCGCGCACCTACTCCGAGCAGCAGTACCTCAAGACCCCCGAGGAGATGGCCGAGCTGTTCAGCGACCTGCCCGAGGCGCTGGAGAATACCGTGGAGATCGCCCGGCGCTGCAACCTTGAGGTGCAGCTGGGGACCTACTTCCTGCCAGATTTCCCCACCCCCAACGGCATGGGAATCGATGACTACTTGCGTCATGCCTCCTTCGAGGGCCTCGAGGAGCGTCTGGCGGTGCTGCTGCCGCCGGATACGCCGGACTATGCGGCAAAGCGCCAGGTGTATGTCGACCGCCTGGAGTTTGAGCTGGGCACCATCATCCAGATGGGCTTTCCCGGCTACTTCCTGATCGTGGCCGACTTCATCCAGTGGGCGAAGAGCAACGGCGTGCCGGTAGGGCCAGGGCGTGGCTCGGGCGCCGGCTCGCTGGTCGCCTATGTGCTGAAAATCACCGATCTGGACCCTCTGGCCTACGACCTGCTGTTCGAGCGCTTCCTCAACCCTGAGCGGATCTCCATGCCCGACTTCGACGTCGACTTCTGCATGGACGGGCGCGACCGGGTGATCGATTACGTGGCCGAGAAATACGGCCGCAATGCAGTCAGCCAGATCATCACCTTCGGCTCGATGGCGGCCAAGGCGGTGGTGCGCGACGTGGCGCGGGTGCAGGGCAAGTCCTACGGTCTGGCCGACCGGCTGTCGAAGATGATCCCCTTCGAGGTCGGCATGACCCTGGAGAAGGCCTACGAGATGGAGGAGCCGCTGCGCGATTTCCTTGCGGCCGACGAGGACGCCCGGGAGATCTGGGACATGGCCCTCAAGCTCGAGGGCGTCGTGCGCGGTACCGGCAAGCATGCCGGCGGCGTGGTGATTGCGCCGACCAAGCTCACCGACTTTGCGCCGATCGCCTGCGACGAGGAGGGCGGCGGACTGGTCACCCAGTTCGACAAGGACGACGTCGAGTCTGCCGGGCTGGTCAAGTTCGACTTCCTCGGTCTGCGCACCCTGACCATCATCAAGTGGGCACTGGAGATCATCAACCGTGAGCAGGCCAAGAAGGGCCTTGATCCGGTCAACATCGACTTCATCCCGCTCGATGACAAGCCGACCTACCAGCTTTTGCAGCGCGCCGAGACCACCGCGGTGTTCCAGCTCGAGTCGCGCGGCATGAAGGAGCTGATCAAGAAGCTCAATCCGGACTGCCTGGAAGACCTGATCGCGCTGGTGGCGCTGTTCCGTCCGGGGCCGCTGCAATCGGGCATGGTCGACGACTTCATCAACCGCAAGCACGGCCGCGCCGAGGTTTCCTACCCGCACCCCGACTACCAGTACGCCGGCCTTGAGCCGGTGCTAAAACCCACCTACGGCATCATCCTCTATCAGGAGCAGGTGATGCAGATCGCTCAGGTGATGGCCGGCTACACGCTGGGCGGCGCCGACATGCTGCGCCGGGCGATGGGCAAGAAGAAGCCCGAGGAGATGGCCAAGCAGCGCGGCGGCTTCATCGAGGGCTGCGCCGCCAATGGCATCAGCGCAGAACTGGCGGGCAACATCTTCGACCTGGTGGAGAAGTTCGCCGGCTACGGCTTCAACAAGTCGCACTCGGCCGCCTACGGCCTGGTCTCCTACCAGACCGCCTGGCTGAAGACCCATTTCCCGTCGCCGTTCATGGCCGCGGTGATGTCGGCGGACATGCACAACACCGACAAGGTGGTGATCCTCATCGAGGAGTGCCGCAGCATGAAGCTGCGCATCGACGCCCCGGACGTCAACACCTCGGAGTTCAAGTTCACCGTCAACGCGGATGGGCGCATCGTTTACGGGCTGGGGGCAATCAAGGGGGTCGGCGAGGGGCCGGTGGAGGCGCTCGTCGAGGCGCGCGCGGCCGGCCCCTTCAAGGACCTGTTCGACTTCTGTGCGCGGGTCGATCTCAAGCGCATCAACAAGCGCACCCTCGAAGCGCTGATCCGCTGTGGTGCACTGGACCGTCTGGGTCCCTCTCCCCAGGCCGCGCCCCAGGCCTGGCAGGCCAGCATCAACCGCACTCGCGCGGTGCTGCTGGCCGCGATGGAGGAGGCGGTGCAGGCTGCCGAGCAGACCGCGCGCAGCGCCGACAGCGGGCACATGGACCTGTTTGGCGGGGTGTTTGCCGAGCCCGAGGCGGATGCCTATGCCGCGTATCGCCAGGTGCGCGAGCTGTCGCTCAAGGAGCGTCTGCGCGGCGAGAAGGAAACCCTTGGCCTGTACCTGACCGGTCATCCGATCGATGAATATGAAAGCGAGGTGCGCCGCTTCGCCCGTCAGCGCATCAACGATCTGCGCCCGGCCCGCGAGTTGCAGACGGTCGCCGGACTGATCGTCAACCTGCGGGTGATGAAGAACAAGCGTGGCGACAAGATGGGCTTTGTCACCCTCGATGACCGCTCCGGGCGCATCGAAGCTTCGCTGTTCGCCGAAGCCTTCGCCGCCGCCCAGGCGTTGCTGCAGACCGACGCGCTGGTGGTGGTGGAGGGTGAGGTGAGCATGGATGACTTCTCCGGCGGCCTGCGCCTGCGCGCAAAACGGGTGATGAGCCTTGAGGAGGCCCGCACTGCGCTGGCCGAGAGCCTGCGCCTGCGCCTGGATGCGGCCCGGCTGAATGCCGCGGACCTTGACTGGCTGCAGGCACAGCTGGCCGCCTGTCGCGGTGGTTGCCCGGTCAGTGTCGACTATTGTGGCGAGACGGCCCGGGCCTTGCTGCAGTTTGATGATGCCTGGCGCATCGATCCGGCCGACAGCCTGCTGCAGACGCTGCGTGACCAGTTCGGACGGGACAACGTCTTTCTACAATACCGCTAGATCCGCGGGGCTGCGGCCCCGCCAGACTCGACCGCAGGCGTGCGATACCGTAAAGTCGGCCGCCTGTTTTTCGAGCCGAACAGCCACCCGCTCACCACGGAAACGCGCATGAACCCGAATTACCTGGATTTCGAACAGCCGATCGCCGACCTGCAAGCCAAGATCGATGGCCTGCGCATGGTGGGCAACGATAACGAACTGAATATCAGCGAAGAGATCACCCGTCTGCAGGACAAGGTGCAGACGCTGACCCAGAGCATCTTCGGCAACCTGACCAGCTGGCAGATCGCCCGCCTGGCTCGCCATCCGCGCCGCCCCTATACCCTGGATTACATCGAGCAGATCTTCACCGAGTTCGACGAGCTGCATGGTGACCGGCACTTTGCCGACGATGCCGCGATCGTCGGTGGTGTGGCGCGTCTGGATGGTCGTCCGGTGATGGTCATCGGTCACCAGAAGGGTCGTGAGGTGCGCGAGAAGGTGCGGCGCAACTTCGGCATGCCGCGCCCGGAGGGCTACCGCAAGGCATGCCGCCTGATGGAGATGGCCGAGCGCTTCAAACTGCCGATCCTGACCTTTATCGATACCCCCGGCGCCTACCCGGGCATCGATGCCGAGGAGCGCGGGCAGAGCGAAGCCATTGCCTGGAACCTGCGCGTGATGGCGCGCCTGAAGACGCCGATCATCGCCACGGTAATCGGTGAGGGTGGCTCCGGCGGTGCGCTGGCCATCGGCGTCTGTGACCAGCTGAACATGCTGCAGTATTCCACCTATTCGGTGATCTCGCCCGAGGGCTGCGCCTCGATCCTCTGGCGTACCGCCGAGAAGGCTCCGGAAGCGGCTGAGGCGATGGGGGTGACGGCTGAGCGTCTCAAGGATCTGGGCATCGTCGATGCCGTGATTCCCGAGCCGCTGGGCGGTGCTCACAGTGACCATGCCGCCATGGCCCAGGCGGTGCGTCAGTCTCTGAACAAGCAGCTTGACGAGCTGGGCAAGCTTGACAGCAAGGCGCTGCTGGCGCGCCGTTACCAGCGTCTGATGAGTTACGGCGTGGCCTGACCGATTGCATCTTCGACGCTGCAGGGTGACGGGCCGCGCAGTCCTTCATCCTGCAGCGCATCTCATGCTGTCGTATTGGTTCGCCGCGCCATGTCCCTTGAAGCCCATCTGCTGCGGGTCCTGACCCCCTGGCGCCAGGCGCCTGCCTGGACGGTGGCGCTTTCCGGCGGCCTTGATTCCCTGGTGCTGCTGCACCTGCTGGCGCGTCTGGCACGTACTGAACGGCTACCGCCGCTGTCCGCCTTGCATGTGCACCATGGGCTGTACGCGGCTGCCGATGACTGGGTTGCCCATTGCCAGGCCGAGTGCGCGGCGCTGGGCGTACCGCTTGAGGTGCGCCGGGTGACGGTTGCTCGCGGTGCCAGTCTTGAACGCATGGCCCGCGAGGCCCGCTACGGGGCGTTTGCCGAGGCTCTGGCGCCCGGTGCGCTGCTGCTGCTGGCGCAGCACCGCGATGATCAGGCGGAAACCCTGCTGCTGCGTCTGCTGCGTGGCAGTGGCGTACAGGGGCTGGCAGCCATGCCGTCCCGGCGCGCGCTGGGGCAGGGCTGGCTGCTGCGCCCGTTGCTGGATATCGATCGTCAGACACTGGCGCACTGGGCCAGGGTGCAGGGGCTGCGCTGGGTCGAGGATCCCAGCAATGGCGACACCGGGCTGGCGCGCAATTTTCTGCGTCACGAGATCCTGCCGCGTCTGGCGCAGCGCTGGCCGGCGGTCACCACGGTGCTGGCCCGCGATGCAGCCCTGCAGCAAGAAGCTGCGGGTCTGCTTGAGGCGCTGGCGCAAGATGATCTGGCTGCGGCCCGCACGCCGGCTACACCCGACTGGCTGACGTTGCCCTCGCTGGCGCTGGCACCGCTATGCGCCTTGTCCGAGGCGCGTCAGCGCAATGCCCTGCGTCACTGGCTGGGCGGACTGACCCTGCTGCCGGCCCGGGAGCACTGGGCTGGCTGGACTGCACTGTGCAAGGCCGGTGCGGACGCCACGCCCTGCTGGCGGCTGGGGCAGGGCGAGCTGCAGCGCCATGGCGGACGGGTGTGGTGGCTGGGCGGTGACTGGCTGTCGCTGCCGCCGGTCGCGGCGCAGGACTGGTCTCTGCCGGCTCAGCCGCTGCCGCTACCCGGCAATGGCCGGGTCTGGCTGGACGGCGAGGTGCCGTCTGGTGCGTTGCAGATCCGCTACCGTCAGGGTGGCGAGGTGCTGGCGCTGTGCGGGCGCGGGCGGCGTGATCTCAAGCGCCTGTTGCAGGAGGCGGGCCTGCCGCCCTTCGTGCGTGAGCGCCTGCCGTTGCTGTATGCAGGTGATCGGTTGCTGGCGGTGGCCAATCTGGCGCTGGCGGTACAGGGCGCTCCGAACAGCCTGCGTCTGTACTGGCAGCCACCGTCCCATGCACCACAGTAAGGCACAAGGCGCCGGGCTTGGGTTTGAGCTGCTGGGGCCTTTGCCGTAAACTATTCTCCCGTCTTCAAGAGGCTTTGCGCCTCCCTTCGCATTCCCCGGCGGCCAGCCGCCTAAACGCAAACTTCTAGGGTTTTTCATGACGCGCTACATCTTCGTCACGGGTGGTGTTGTTTCTTCTTTGGGGAAAGGCATCGCCTCGGCTTCCTTGGCGGCAATCCTGGAGGCGCGGGGGCTGAAGGTCACCATGCTCAAGCTGGATCCGTACATCAACGTCGATCCGGGCACCATGAGCCCGTTCCAGCACGGTGAGGTGTTTGTCACCCACGACGGCGCGGAAACCGACCTCGATCTGGGCCATTACGAGCGGTTCATCCGCACCACCATGACCCAGAACAACAACTTCACCAGCGGCCGCATCTACATGGATGTGCTGCGCAAGGAGCGCCGCGGCGACTACCTGGGCGGCACCGTGCAGGTGATTCCGCACATCACCGACGAGATCAAGCGCCGGATCATCAAGGGCGCCGGCGATGCCGACGTGGCGCTGGTGGAGATCGGCGGCACCGTCGGCGACATCGAATCGCAG
>CAZFFB010000130.1:0-6297 GCA_964517735.1 uncultured Pseudomonas sp. | reverse complement strand
AGCAGAAATTTTCTGCTCGGGATGGCATCCGCTACACCGTGGTTGGGAAAGGGGGCTTGTGCCGGGAGGTGCTGGTGCCGCTCGCACTCGTCGAGCGCCTGGAGGCCAGACGCCTGGACGCACCGCAGACCGTCACGGATCGCGGCGTCCGCTACGAACAGCACTACGACCTGGCCGGTGGCCATCGCTGGAGCGCCTCGTTCTCTGCCGCTGCCGAGCGTGCGCTCGGGTGGTCGAGTGGCGCCCATGGCGTGCGGCACAGCTACGCCCAGGAGCGGATGAACGAGCTACAGCGCCGCCTGCCCTGTGACGAGGCGCTGCGCGTGGTTTCCCAGGAGCTTGGGCATTTCCGCCCAGAGATCACCGAGGTTTACCTGCGATGAGAAAGATCGTCCTGGCCGCGCTGTCACTCGGCATACCGGCTGCGTGGGCCTATTTCGCGCACCAGTGGTTCGGCTGGCATGTGGTGGTGTATCCGAACGGCGATACCTGGAAGCCGCTCTCTAGAGGCTGGGAAACGCTCTGGAAGGCATGGCCCGTCCTGACGGCAGGCCTGGTCCTGGCATGGTTTGTATTCCTCGGGGCGCTGTGGCTCATGGCGTTCAGACAGAGGCAGCTGGAACGGCAGCTCCGGGACGATCTGGAGCGGTCGATTGCACAGGAGAACGACCGGCAGCGCCGGTTTGGGGAGTACATCGAGCAGAGGCTCCACGAGGGCAACATTGAGCTGGAGATGTCCCGGGTACAGGTGCAGGCACAGCAGCAGCAGGTTGCTGATCAGCTGCAGGCCATGCAGGAACGTCTTGACGCCGCAGAGGCGGCAGCAGCGGATGCAGAAAGACGCCGATATAACGCCGTGCGTACGTCCGAACGGCTGCGGCGCAGGCGAGATCGAGAACGAGAAAAAGCGAGGGCTGCCGCCGAGCAGAACAGCCCTTGTCCTGAGATCACTGGCGCGTAGCGCCTGAGCGGCCCTGTGCTGCTCTCAGAGCGCGATGTTCACAGCACCCTTGGGGGTTGGCTAGGCCGAGGCTGGTCGTGCCGCTTTAGCCCAGCGAGCAGCGCTGCTGGAGGTTGTGCCTCGCGCCTGGTGAAGAACCTCCGGCGCAGCCGGGCACTCTCGCTTTGGTTCTGTCTGCTCCCCCTCGTTTCGATCCATTCATCGAGCCTTTCAGGCTGCTCCCACCCGCGCCTCTAGGCGCATAAAAACGCCGCCCAGCGGGCGGCTCGTACTGGGCGCGTCCATGCGCGTCCATGTGGCGGTTATCCCCAGCATTCACGCTATGCACCCCTATTTTTACTTTTTACTTTTTACTTTTAGGAGGGCTGGAGGCCACGGAATACGCGGCCTCCAGCGTTCAAAAGGGGAGGGATTCCTTGCTCAAAGGGGAGGGATTCCTTGCTCAAAGGGGAGGGATCCCTTGCTTAAAGGGGAGGGATCCCTTGCTTAAAAGGAGGGTGATATATTCACCCTTAAACTAAGGAGGCTTGCCCCGATGGAACACCCCCCGATTGTCTACAAGAGCAATGCCCTGGTCGAAGCGGCCTACCGCCTGAGCGTGCAGGAGCAGCGCATCTTACTGGCCTGTATAAGCCAGGTTCGCCGGGATGAATCCGTGACCGACGAGGTGCTTTACTCAGTCAGGGCAGCAGACCTAGCGAAGCTATCGGGTACGGCCGTCGAAGCGGCATACAGTGAACTCAAGGCTGCGGCTCTACGCCTCAAGCGCCGCGAGGTTCGGCTGACGCAGGAGCCAAACGGGAAGGGCAAGAAACCAAAGGTCATGATTACCGGCTGGGTGCAGACGATCTTCTACGTCGAGGGTGAAGGCCGGGTAGAGCTGCGCTTCTCGAAAGACATGCTGCCCTACTTGACCGAGCTGACCCGCCAGTTCACCAAGTACGCCCTGGCAGACGTGGCCAAGATGGATAGCGCCTACGGCATCCGTCTGTATGAACTGCTGATGCAGTGGGACTCCCAGGGGCAGCGGGAGATCGAGATAGAGCAACTGCGCGAATGGCTGCAGCTCGAAGGGCGCTACCCCTCGATCAAGGACTTCAAGAAGTGGGTGCTAGAGCCCGCCGTTGCCCAGATCAACGAGCACAGCCCGCTACAAGTCGCCTGGGCACAGCGCAAGACTGGACGGCGCGTCTCACACCTGCTGTTCACGTTCAGCCCGAAGAAGCCCATCAAGCCGCCCCGGCAGTCTTCAGCGAAGCCCGCAGCGCCGCGCAAGCGCAGCGGTCTGAGCGATACCGAGATCGCCGCCCAGGCACTGCCGGGGGAGTCTTGGGAGGCTGCTAGGGCCCGCCTGAGGCAGATTGAGGTTGGGCTTGAGTAGTTGATTCTGAAACGAATTCAAGTAATGGTGGCACAAAAAAACCGCCTGAGAGGGGGCGGTTTTTTGTCGCAAAGTCAGTGAGAGCTGACTCTACAACCCTTAGCAGGGGAAGACTGGTTTGAAGAGAATACACATAGAGTGTACTGAAAGCACCCTTTTGACTGGCTCTTTCATGCCTCTTTAGTGCCCATTTCATGCCTCTATGGCTCTTCCGCTTCGCGTGATTTCGTGTGATTTCAAGGTAGATCCATTCCCCTACCCCCACTAACCCCCTTAGATCACGCTACAAGCCTAGGTTTAAGTGCGCCGACAGACAGAAACATTCTGTAATGATTAGAAAACCCTGATTTCTTCGGGAAAATGGGCATTTGGGCATCAATTTTCCCCTGGCGGAGACTGCCCTTTGTCACAGGATTGCAGACAGACGGTAAGATGCCTGCTCTAGCGCGGGCCCTGAGAAAGCTCGCTCCGGCCACCGTGCGCAAGTACGGGGAGGTTAGATCCCAGCAACCCTGGGCCACCTTAGCAGGGGAAGACTGGTAATCATCCCCCAGCACCATGTGTGAAGCCGGAATAGCCATGGGAGGTCGGTCCTACTGCACAGGAGGACCGGGTATGCGTAAGTCTCTGCAACGCATGCTGGAGCACGCTGTGAAGCTCTGCATTGGTAAGCTTGCTTGCCGTGCATGGGAGTGGATCTGCGACAACATCGACAGCCTGTTATAAGGGCTGAAGAGGGGGAAAGCCCTGCACAGCAATGTGCAGGGCTTTTTCTTTGATAGGCAGCGCAGCCCCTCCAAGCTGTCAGATGGCCCGATCCACACGACTGCCGGCGACCTCGATCAGATCGGACAGCTTGCGAATGTCCTCGCGCCCGAAGAAGCCCGCCAAAGCGCTTCGGAAGGCTCCAGCGAAGACCGCAGCACCGTGCAAATGCAGCGGCCTGAGCGATGCCGAGATCGCCACCAAGGCACTCCCAGGCGAGTCCTGGGAGGCAGCACGCGCCCGGCTCAACCACCTCCAGCAGGAGCTGGAGGTGTAGACTTGGCGCATTACCCCGGAGGCTTACCATGAGCGCCCAACTGTCCCCCATCGTTTCCGAGTTCGAGACACAGGAGCAGGCCGACAGCTACGACCGCTGGTTTCGCGCCAAGGTGAAAGCCTCGCTGGACGACCCACGCCCCAGTATTCCGCATGACCAGGTGATGGCCGAGATGGAGGCCATCATCGAGCAGGCAGAGGCACGTCGCCGAGGTCACGCCTGATGCTACCCGTGGTCTGGCGCAGCAGTGCCAGAGCCGAACTGGCCGAGATCATCCGCTACATCGCCAACGAAGATCCTCAAGCCGCTCGCCGACTCAAGGAGCGCTTGGAGGCTGCAGTTCTGCCCTTGGCTGAGCACCCCTATCTTTATCGCTTCGGGAGGGTTCCTGGAACCCGTGAGGTCGTAGCTCACCCTAACTATGTTCTGGTCTACCGCGTAGCAGCTAACTGCATTGAGGTCGTGAACGTTTTACATGCACGCCAACAGTACCCTTAACCATTAATTAGTCTTTCCTTCCAATCACAAACCTTGTAGCAATCACAATAGCAAATACAATAAGTGATAGGCCGAAAAATATCACAAAAGGCATGCAGAAACTAATAACATATATTGCCATTGAGTATTTTCTGTGTTCGCTTTGCGCCTCCATGAATTTATTTTTAATTCCTTCAAACTTATCATGATCGCGAGGATCGGAGAATACAAAAGTTGAACTCCCTTTTAGCCCGCAATCGTACATCCAGCCTTCATCAACCCTGTCTATATAGCAGAAGTCGTCAGGGCCGGGGTAAAGCCTCGCGATCCTGCCTGGAAGAAGGGCTGGATCTGCTCCTAAATTCGCCGAAAAACCCGTATAATCCTGAATCTTATAGTTAAACTTATAAATAAATGCCGCTCCGCCAACGAGTATTTTACCTGCTCTTGCCTTGTGAGAAAGCAGCTCCTTCCTTGTAACTTCGCTTGTACTGCAGCTGAATTCTTTACCCGCATCAACGCATGAAACCATGATGTTCTGCGGGTAAATAAACTCACTCTCAGCAATCCACCAACCCGCAATCAAAAGCGGGAAAAACAAAACAAGACACAATCTAATATATTGCTTTATATTCAAAACCAATCCCTCCGACTTAACTAGTTATTAGCTGACCGCTCAGCTGATCTCCGTAACACCTGCATCACGGTCTAGCCCGTAGCTGCTCAATGAACCGCGCCACAACCTCAGCCTCTGCGTCCGTTAACCAATATCCGCGCTGCCGGCGGCCCATCGCGCGCTGCCGCTCGACATAGGCCAACTGGCGCGGCCTGCTCCCGGAGGCAGGCTGCAGCAAATCACCGGTCTGTCTGTCCAGAGGGTCTTTCACAGCTCTCGCACCTCGGCAAAAACGGCCTTTTTGGCGGCCAGCCTGGAGGCTTCTGGCAGCTCGATAGATCGGCGCCCAAGCCCTTCCCAGGCTGTCAGATAGCGGGCGCCCTTGGCCCACTCGTAGCGGACGCCGGACACGTCCCAGATGGCCCGATCCGCACGACTGCCGGCGACCTCGATCAGATCGGACAGCTTGCGAATGTCCTCGCGCGCCTGACTGGCGATGATCGGGCGGTTAGCGCGTGACATGGCCAACCTCCAGCGCAGCAGGCTCGTCCAGGTTGAGGGTCAGTGCGGTCATGGAAGCAGCCTCCTGCTTGATAGTCACTAATGACACCGGCACTCTATCCAACCGTCTTTAATGACGCAACCCCCGCATTTTCCGCTGTACTGAACGCCTTCCGTGCGCCCCAGTAACCACGCTATGTCAAAGCCGCCGAATGCGGCTCTACATAGCGTGGTTACTGGTGTTCTACCTATTTAAGCGCATATTTTTAAACGCAGATTGCATGGCCTTCGGGGCGGCGCTACGATTTCCCGTGCATAACGCCGCTGGTCGTCCATCCAGCCCTGCATGTCGGAGTCAGGTAAAAGACCGAGCACGTTTCAGACGCCACCTGCAAAAAGCCGCCCCCCTGCGTGATGGGGAGGATTGACCCACCCACGGGTCCGAACCGGCGAGATTAGTCCGAGCCAGCCCGCGTCAAGGGCAAACAGGGGCAAATAGGCCAACGCCGCTGAATCGCACGCGATCAGTCGTTCTTACAACCAGGAAAGGACACCACATGGACGCCGAAAACGAGGTCGCACGGCTGCGGGAAACGGCCCGTGCCGTGCGAAAACGCCGATTCCGAGCCTCGCGCCTCGACCGCTACAAGGCAGAACTGCTGCAACTACGCGCCGCCGGGGCACGCCCCGCAGATCTGCAGCGCTGGCTGCGCGAGCGCCGGGTTCGCGTGGTGCACTCCACGGTCGTGCGCTGGCTGGAGCGCCATGGGTAAGTTCGCGGCCTCCGATCGGCAGGCCGCGGCGGTCATGAAACGTCTCCAGGGCACGGTGCTGCGCTCGGTCGGCACTGTCCGCAACTACGAGCAGGCGCTGACCCGCCTCGCTGAGCACGCCCAGGCCGAGCGCATCGAGGGCGGATTGCGCGGCATGAGCGTCGCGCAGGTCATCGCCTACCTGGAGCAGCGCGGGGAGGTGGTCGGGCAGAAAACCCTGGATATGGAGCGTCAGGCGGCCCAGGTCATGCTGCAGCATGTGACCGGACAGCTCCCCCCCGGCGCACGCCTCCCTGTCGTCAAATCGGAGCATCAGCAGGTACTCACCGGGCGGGCCTACACAGCCGAGCAGGTGGAACGCATCGCTGCCGCACAAACCGAGCGCAACGCCCTGGCGACCCAAATCGCCTATGCTGCCGGTCTGCGCGCCCATGAACTGCTGACCCTGCGTCCTGCCACTGAACGCCACGCTGATGATCGCCCGGCATCCGAGCAGAAATTTTCTGCTCGGGATGGCATCCGCTACACCGTGGTTGGGAAAGGGGG
>CAZFFB010000129.1:0-6313 GCA_964517735.1 uncultured Pseudomonas sp. | reverse complement strand
CGGCGTAGGTGCCGTCGTCAAAGCCGAACCAGCGCTCCTTGAAGAAGATGTGGCCGCTCATCTCGCCGGCCAGCAGGGCGCCGGTTTCCTTCATCTTGGCCTTGATCAGCGAATGGCCGGTCTTCCACATCAGCGGCGCGCCGCCGTGCTGGCGGACCAGCCCGGCCAGGGCGCGGGTGCATTTGACGTCGTAGATGATCTGCGCGCCGGGGTTGCGGCTCAGCACGTCGCGGGCGAACAGCATCAGCAGGCGGTCGGGGTAGATCATCTCGCCCGCCTCGGTGACCACGCCGACCCGGTCGCCATCACCATCAAAGGCCAGGCCCAGATCGGCGCCGTGGGCCTTGACCGCCTGGATCAGGTCCTCGAGGTTCTCCGGCTTGCCGGGATCGGGGTGGTGGTTGGGGAAGGTGCCATCCACCTCGCAGAACAGCGGAATCACCTCGCAGCCCAGCGCCTCAAGCAGCTCGGGGGCGTTGACGCCAGCCACGCCGTTGCCGCAGTCCACCACCACCTTGAGGGGGCGGGCGAGCCGGACATCATCGAGGATGCGCTGGCGGTAGGCGTCCAGCACCTCGGCCTGCCGGCAGCTGCCGCTGCCAAGGCTCAGCTCGTCCTGCTGCAGGCGCTGGAAGAGGCGCTGGATGCGCGCGCCGGAGAGGGTCTCGCCGGCAATCATGATCTTGAAGCCGTTGTAGTCAGGCGGATTGTGGCTGCCGGTGACCATCACGCCGCTGCGCGGGCCGAGGGTGTTGGCGGCAAAGTACAGCACCGGGGTCGGTACCATGCCGACGTCGGTGACCTGACAGCCGGCGGCCACCAGGCCGTCGATCAGCCCGGCGACCAGCTGCGGTCCGGACAGCCGTCCGTCACGGCCGACCACCACGGCCGGCTCGCCGCAGGCCAGGCTTTCAGCGCCGATGGCGCGGCCGATCCAGTAGGCCGTATCGCGGGTCAGGCTGTCGCCGACGATGCCGCGGATGTCATAGGCGCGAAAGATGCTGGCGGGCAAGGCGCAGGCGGGGGTCATTGCGGGGTACTCCATGGAGGTCGGGGCAGGGCAGGGTCTGCCGTGAAGGATCACTGCCGGCCGCTGTGGCCGAAGCCGCCGCTGCCGCGGCTGCTGTCATCGAAGGCTTCGACCAGCTCGAAGCGGGCCTGCACCACCGGCACCAGCACCAGCTGGGCGATGCGCTCGCCGACCACCAGGGTGAAGGGGCTCTGCCCGCGGTTCCAGCAGGAGACCATCAGCTCGCCCTGGTAGTCGGAGTCGATCAGCCCGACCAGGTTGCCCAGCACGATGCCGTGCTTGTGACCCAGTCCCGAGCGCGGCAGGATCAGCGCGGCCAGATGCGGGTCGGCGATGTGGATGGCCAGCCCGGTGGGGATCAGCACGGTCTGGCCAGGCTCAAGGGTCAGATCGGCCTGCAGCATCGCGCGCAGGTCAAGGCCGGCAGAGCCCTGGGTGGCGTAGTCGGGCAGCGGGATATCGCGGCCCAGGCGCGGATCGAGGATCCGGGCTTGCAGTGCATGCATCGAAAGTCAGCTCCGGTGGTGGTAGCGGTCGGCGATGAAGGCGATCAGCTGGCGGGCAATCTGCCCTTTGCTGGCCTGCTCGAAACGGGTGGCGGTCAGCGCACGGTCGATCACGCAGACGGCGTTATCGGCACTGTTGAAGCCGATGGCCGGATTGGCCACATCATTGGCCACGATCAGGTCGAGGTTCTTGCCCTTGAGTTTGCGGGCGGCGTAGTCGAGCAGGTGTTCGGTCTCGGCGGCAAAGCCGACGCAAAATGGCCGGTCGGCGCGTGCGGCGAGGGTGGCGAGGATGTCCGGATTGCGCACCAGACGCAGGGTCAGGCCCTCGTCGCTGGAGGGATCCTTCTTCATTTTCTGTGCCGCGACATGCTCGGGGCGGTAGTCAGCCACTGCGGCGGCGGCGATCAGCAGCTCGCAGGGCAGGGCGGCCTCGCAGGCGGCGAGCATCTCGCAGGCGCTGAGCACGTCGATGCGCGAGACCCGTTGCGGCGTCGGCAGGTGCACCGGGCCACTGACCAGGGTCACCACGGCGCCGGCCTCGGCGGCCGCTTCAGCGAGGGCGAAGCCCATCTTGCCGGAGCTGTGGTTGCTGATATAGCGCACCGGATCGATCGCCTCCTGGGTCGGGCCGGCGGTGATCAGCACCCGGCAGCCGGTGAGCAGGCCGCGCTCGAAGCAGTCGGCGGCGCGCTGGGCCAGATCATCCGGCTCAAGCATCCGCCCGGGGCCACTGTCACCGCAGGCCTGGCTGCCGCTGCCCGGACCGAACAGGCGCAGGCCGCGCTGCTGCAGTTGAGCGGCATTGGCCTGGGTGGCCGGGTCGCGCCACATCGCCTGGTTCATGGCCGGCGCCAGCGCCACCGGTGCATCGGTGGCCAGCACCAAGGTGGTCAGCAGGTCATCGGCGATGCCCTGGGCCAAGCGGGCCATTAGGTCGGCGGTGGCCGGGGCAATCAGGATCAGGTCCGCCCAGCGCGCCAGCTCGATATGGCCCATGGCGGCCTCGGCCGCCGGGTCGAGCAGGTCATTGAAGACCGGATGGCCGGAGAGTGCCTGCAGGGTCAGCGGGGTGATGAACTCGCGGGCGGCGCGGGTCATCACCACGCGCACCTCAGCGCCCTGCTCGCGCAGACGGCGCACCAGTTCGGCGCTCTTGTAGGCGGCGATGCCGCCACCGATCCCCAGGACGATACGTTTGCGCTGCAGCCGCTGCATGGCTCTGCCTTGTGGTTGAGGGTTGACGATGAAATGCGCGGCGATGACGCGGAGCGTGAAGCAGGTCACGGGCCGCACCGGCGGGTGTGCAAGGTGCTGGCTAAGATAGCACAGCACCCCGGCGCTCCTGCAGGGGGCGCCACGCGCGCATGGCCCGGGCCGTGCACAGGGAGGTGAAGGATATGAGCATTCGTGACTGGCCGGCCGCCGAGCGTCCGCGGGAAAAGCTGCTGGCCCAGGGGGCAGACGCCCTCAGCGATGCCGAGCTGCTGGCGATCTTCCTGCGTACCGGTGTGGCCGGGCGCAGTGCCGTGGATCTGGCCCGCTATCTGCTGGCCGAGTTTGGTGGCTTGCGTCAGCTGCTGGAAGCGGATCTGGCCGGATTTTCGGCCCACCTGGGGCTTGGGCCGGCCAAATACACCCAGCTGCAGGCTGTGCTGGAGATGGGCCGCCGTCACCTGGCTGCCCGCATCCAGCGCGACTCGGCGCTGGAGAGTCCGCAGGCGGTGCGCGACTACCTCAAGGCGCGGCTGCGTCATGAGCCTCATGAGGTCTTCGCCTGTCTGTTTCTGGATACCCGGCACCGGGTACTGGCCTTCGAGGTGCTGTTTCACGGCTCGATCGATGGCGCCAGCGTCTACCCCCGGCAGGTGGTCAAGCGCGCCCTGGCCCACAATGCAGCGGCACTGATCCTCACCCACAATCACCCCTCAGGCGTCGCCGAGCCGAGCCAGGCGGATCGACAGCTGACGGCAAAACTCAAGGACGCGCTGGCGCTGGTCGAGGTACGGGTGCTCGACCACTTCATCGTCGGTGATGGCGAGCCGGTCTCGATGGCCGAGTATGGATGGGTCTGAGGCGTGGATCCGGCCATCGCCTGCGCGGTACTTGCCTTGCGGGGCGTGGGGCTTTCTGCTATAAAACGGCGCTCTTTTCTGGGGCCCGGCTGTTCAGCCCGGCGGCACTGCCGGTAAGACCCCGATAGAAAGTGAACTTCATAGCGATTCAAGCGGCCAACCCATGCCGGGTTGGGCATGTGGTCAAGAGGGCTGAGGTATGTCGAGAGTCTGTCAAGTAACCGGTAAGGGTCCGGTTACCGGGAACAAGGTTTCCCACGCCAACAACAAAACCCGTCGTCGTTTCCTGCCGAACCTGCAGCACCATCGCTTCTGGGTCGAGTCCGAGAAGCGCTTCGTGCGTCTGCGTGTTTCCGCCAAGGGCATGCGCATCATCGACAAGCGTGGTATCGAGGCTGTCCTGGCCGAGCTGCGCACCCGCGGCGAAAAATTCTAAGGAGCATCATCATGCGTGACCTGATCCGTCTGGTGTCCAGCGCCGGTACCGGCCACTTCTACACCACCGACAAGAACAAGCGCACCATGCCCGAGAAGCTCGAGATCAAGAAATTTGATCCGGTGGTTCGCAAGCATGTGATCTACAAGGAAGCCAAGATCAAGTAATTGATCGGCCCTTGAAAGAAAACCCGCCTCCGTGGCGGGTTTTTTGTGTCTACAGGCCGCGCAGAATGCGGGTCTTGCCCTTCCTGCTCGATTTGTTCCCACACTTGTTCCCACAGTTGGCCGGTGCGTGACGTGTTTTCACGACATCAGCGCCAGCAGATGGACGCCTGCCAAGGCGTCCGCCCCCAATCCGGGGCGGCGCTGGCGCTCGGGCAGGTAGTCGCGGCGGATGATGCTCATGGCGTGGCCTCGCTGCTGGTCTGGTCGGCGTAGTGTCCCACGGGGACGGCTCAGAATTGAGCCCTCCCTCCTCGCGCGTACGCGCGCGCGCGCACAACGGGAAATTTCCGGGTTTGCGATGAAAGAAAGGGGACGGGGCGGTATTGCTGCGGGGACCCTCAGACTTTTGCACCGCCCTCCCGCCTCGAAAAAACGCGGCGGGTCCTTCCCAGCGTAATCCGCTCCCGCTGGGGGGCGGGTGATCCAGCCGCCAGCGGCGGGCAGATGGCCGTGACCTGCTGGCGTCCGTCTGCTGGGCTATGCTCCAGGTCCACCAAGGGAGGCACTGAACATGGATGTGATGTGGGAACTTGCCATAGTGGCGCTGGCGCAGGGATTCATTGTGGCGATGGGGGCCGGGCTTGGCCTGCTGCTGGTCGGGCCGCTGCTGCTGCGGGTGCTCGATGCGTTGGCGGCTTGGCGGCTGCGGCGGATGAATTAAGTGCCAGCGGGCTGGCCGTCACAGCCCCAGCTGCCAGCGGACTTGCTCGATGGTCTGGCCGACTCGCAGGTGGCGGCGGGCCGCGTGGATCATTTCATCTAGCGCCTTGTCCTCGAACTCCTCCGCCATCGCGGCAGCCTTGCGGGCGATCAGCAGCGCCAGCTCAGGCGGGAACTCCACCGGCTTGACCGGCTCTAGGTAGTCGCGTTCGATGATTGACATGGTGTCGGCCTCGCTGCTGGTCGGATGCCGCCATTATCCCATGGCGTAGAAGATCAGCAGCGGGCGCGCTGGCGCTCGGGCATAGGATGGGCTAGGGGTCGATGGCTTCCGCGCCTCTAGCGGCCTCTGCGGGCCTGCTGGCGGGGCTTTGGCGGGTGGGCGGCACCGGAAGCGCCAGCCCGGCACCGGCTGGCATGTAGCGAAAGGCCGCGGCCCGTATTACCCGCAACGGGTGGCGGGGTGGGGAAGTACCTTGATCGGCTGGGGGTGCTGGCGCGGGCGCACGGTGGGTCTGCGGTGCCGTAACGGTGAAGTCACGGTGAAGCAACGGCGAGGTAACGGTGAGGTAACGGTGAGGTGACGTGACCATGCGTGACAGGTCGTGACGCCTGCCCCGGCGCAGCACCGGGTCAGGTGTCTGGGATGGCTCAGAACCGAGCCATGCCGGCCACCAGGGCGAACCCCAGCAGCCGGCAGCGGGTGGACTACTGGCCGACGATGCGCAGCGCAGGCGGCAGCCTCGGGCCGAACGGTGCGCCCGGTGCGAACGGATCGGGCAGCGTGCCGGGCGGCGCGGTGCGGATGAACTCCGCCACGGCCAGGAAACACGCCTCGAACAGCGGGCCGCGCTTGCAGTCTTCGCCCCGGTGGCTGGCGCTGTCTTCCAGGTTGTGGATGAACAGCAGCCCGGCCAGGTCGTCCACGCCATCGGCGCGGGCCTGCTCCCGCTCCACCACGTTGACGTTCAGCAGGTCGCAGACGGTATCGAAGCCCAAGATGGCCATGTGGCCTTCACGGTCATGGATCAGCGATTCCCCATAGGCCAGCAGCACCGGGCGCAACAGCGCCAGTTCGTTGGCGCGGTGGTCGCGGGCCTGCTGCTCCAGGCGCTCGACTGCCAGCCGGGTGAACGGCAGGTGCCGGCGCAGCTGGTTGGCCTTGCGGCGCAGGGCGTGGCGTTCGTCGTGGATGGCGTCACGCTCGGCACACACGCGGCGCAGGACGTGCCGGGCAATGGTCAGGCGGTCGCACAGGCTGGCGCCGGGCTTCAGGCCGATGCGGGCCAGGGTGCTGATGTTGCTCAGGTGGGACATGTTCAGTTCTCCAGAATGTCGGCTTCAGGCCAGCGCCAGCGGGCGGCGGCCAGGGCTTCGGG
>CAZFFB010000128.1:0-6367 GCA_964517735.1 uncultured Pseudomonas sp. | reverse complement strand
GCGCTCCCAGGAGCTGATCACCCGCTTGAAGTTCTCATGCTCGACCCGCTTGACCGCCACATAGCCGCGGCAGAAGCGCTGGCCCAGGTAGTGGATCAGGCTCTGCGACTGCTCCATCGCCTCAAGGGCCGCCTCAAGGGTCAGTGGCAGGCGCTGGCTGCGCCGCTGGTAGGCGCGTCCGCGCACCTGCGGCCCGGGCTGGATGCCTTCGACCATGCCGACGTAGCCGCACAGCAGGCTGGCGGCGATCGCCAGGTACGGGTTGGCGTCGGCCCCCGGCAGGCGGTTCTCCACCCGCCGGCTCTGCGCCGGTGCCTCGGGTACCCGCAGGCCGACTGTGCGGTTTTCCTCGCCCCATTCGACGTTCACCGGCGCGGAGGTGCCGGGCAGGAAGCGGCGGAACGAGTTGACGTTGGGGGCAAACAGCGGCAGCGCTTCGGGGATCAGCCGCTGCAGGCCGCCGATGTGCTGGAGAAACAGTGCGCTCATGCTGCCGTCGGGGTTGGAGAATACATTGAGCCCGCTCTGCACATCGATCACGCTCTGGTGCAGGTGCATGGCGCTGCCCGGCTCGCCGGTCATCGGTTTGGCCATGAAGGTGGCGGTGACGCCATGCTTGAAGGCCGCCTCGCGCAGGGTGCGCTTGAAGACGAAGATCTGGTCGGCCAGATGCAGGGCATCGCCGTGACGGAAGTTGATCTCCATCTGGGCGGTGCCTTCCTCGTGGATCAGGGTGTCCAGATCCAGCCCCTGGGCCTCGCACCAGTCGTACATGTCCTCGAACAGCGGATCGAATTCGTTGGCGGCATCGATGGAGAACGACTGGCGGCCGGTCTCCTGCCGACCGGAGCGCCCGACCGGTGGCTGCAGCGGGTAGTCAGGGTCGGGGCAGCGCTGGGTCAGGTAGAACTCCATCTCCGGGGCGACGATCGGCTTCCAGCCGCGCTCGGCATACAGCGCCAGAACGTGCTTTAGCACATTGCGCGGCGAAAGATCGGCGGGCTTGCCCGCCTTGTCGAAGCTGTCGTGGATGACCAGCGCGGTCGGCTCGCTGGCCCAGGGCACCAGGAACGCCGCCTGCTCGTCGGGGCGGCAGAAGATGTCGATGTCGGCCGGATCCAGCAGCGCGTCGTAGAGCGCATCCTCGATGTAGTCGCCGGTGACGCTTTGCAGCAGCACGCTCTCGGGCAGGCGCATGCCCCCTTCGTTGAGGAACTTGCTGGTCGGGGCGATCTTGCCGCGGGCGATGCCATTGAGGTCGGGCAATACGCATTCGACTTCGGTGATCCGGTGTTCGCGCAGCCAGTTGCTCAGCTGCTCCATGGTCTTGGACATAACTACCTCATCGGGTGGCAGCGCGCACGGCGGGCCTCAGCGCTGGGCAGCGCGCTGGCGGCAGGCGTCGCCGAAGGCGCGCAGCAGGGTCTGATAGTGGGCGTGCTCAAGCACCTTCCATTCCGGATGGAACTGCACGCCGACGGTGAAGCTGCGCGCCTCGGGCAGCGAGAAGGCTTCGATCAGCCCGTCGGGGGCCAGTGCCTCGACGCGCAGTCCCGGCGCCAGACGCTCCACGCCCTGGCCGTGTACCGAGTTGACCTCAAAGCGTGCCGGCAGGCCCAGGGCCTCGAACAGCCCGCCGGGCTGAACATCGATGGCATGGCGCAGCCCGTACTGGATATCCAGCGGGTCTTCATCACGAGCACGATGGTCCATGAAGGTTCCCGTTTCATGAACCCGCTGATGCAGGCTGCCGCCCAGTGCCACATTCATCTCCTGAAAGCCCCGGCAGATGCCCAGCAGCGGCACGCCGGCGGCCACCGCCGCGCGGATCAGGGCGAGGGTCATGTGGTCACGCGGCGGATCGTGGGGGGTGCCCGGCGCGCTGGCCGGCCCCTGATAGTGCTGGGGGTGCACGTTGGAGGGCGAGCCGGTGAGCAGCAGGCCATCGAGGTGCTCAAGCAGCTCGTCGATGGCGATCAGTCCGGGCAGCGCCGGGATGATCAGCGGCAGGCCATCGGCCGCCATCGCCACGGCGCGCAGGTACTTGTCACCGGCGATGTGGAAGGGGTGCAGGCCAAGCTGCTGGGTGCAGGCAGAAACGCCGATCAGGGGCTGGTGGGACATGGCATGAAACTCCGCAAGGGGCAGGGTAGAGGGCTCTGTGCTTCAGAGTAGTCCGCTTGCCAGGCGGCGACAATTGGCGCCATGGGCGGCGCCTCTGCCGCCTCCCATGCCCTGCCAGAGCCTACATGCCTTGCAATATCTGGTCGTGTTGACAAGCCTCAGGCTTTTCGATTGACTCGAATCAAAGCGCCAACTCCGCGAATTGTCTGAAAAATAAGAAGGAACGTGATCATGTCGGCCCCTCTCCATGCTGCCCGGCTCGATGAAGCAACCCGGTTCCTCGAGGAGCACCCCGAGGTGCACTTCATTGATCTTCTGATCGCCGACATGAACGGCGTCGTGCGCGGCAAGCGCATCGATCGCAGCATGTTGCCCAAGGTATTCGAGAAGGGCATCAACCTGCCGGCCTCGCTGTTTGCCCTGGATATTCAGGGCTCCACCGTGGAAAGCTCCGGCCTTGGGCTGGCACTGGGGGACGGTGACCGGGTCTGCTTCCCGATTCCCGGCACCCTGAGCATGGAGCCCTGGCAGCGCCGGCCCACCGCCCAGCTTCTGATGACCATGCACGAGCTGGACGGCACGCCTTTCTTTGCCGACCCGCGCGAGGTGCTGCGCCGCGTGGTGCAGCGCTTCACCGACATGGGCCTGACCGTGTGTGCCGCCTTTGAGCTGGAGTTCTACCTGATCGATCAGGAGAACGTGAACGGCCGCCCGCAGCCGCCGCGCTCGCCGATCTCCGGCAAGCGTCCGCAGGCGGTGCAGGTCTACTCCATCGACGATCTGGACGAGTACGCCGACTGCCTGCGTGACATCCTCGACGGTGCCCATATCCAGGGCATCCCCGCCGATGCCATCGTCAAGGAAAGCGCCCCGGCGCAGTTTGAGGTCAACCTCAATCACGTGGCCGACCCGCTCAAGGCCTGCGACTACGCGGTGCTGCTCAAGCGCCTGATCAAGAACACCGCCTACGATCACGAGATGGACAGCACCTTCATGGCCAAGCCCTACCCGGGTCAGGCCGGCAACGGGCTGCATGTGCACGTCTCGCTGCTCGATCGCGAAGGGCGCAATATCTTTGCCGCCGAGGATCCGCTGGCCAGCCAGACGCTGCGCCATGCCATTGGCGGGGTGCTGCAGACCCTGCCGATGGCGATGGGCTTCCTGTGCCCGAACGTCAACTCCTACCGGCGCTTTGGTTCGCAGTTCTATGTGCCCAACGCGCCGTCCTGGGGGCTGGACAACCGCACCGTGGCCCTGCGGGTGCCGACCGGCAACCCGGAGGCGCTGCGTATCGAGCAGCGGGTCGCCGGAGCCGACGCCAACCCCTACCTGCTGATGGCGGCGCTGCTGGCCGGCGTGCACCACGGGCTGGTCAACCGCCTGGAGCCGGGTGCACCGATCGAGGGCAACTCCTACGAGCAGCTCGAGCAGAGCCTGCCCAACAACCTGCGCGATGCCCTGCGGGCGCTGGATAACAGTGCAGTGCTGGAGGAGTACATCGGCGTTGACTACATCGACGTCTTCGTCGCCTGCAAGGAGCATGAGCTGGAGGAGTTCGAGCACTCGATCTCCGACCTTGAGTACAACTGGTACCTGCACACCGTATGAGGCCGGCGCCGGTAGCCGGTGCCGGGTCTGCGGGGCGGGCGATTTGACCCGCGGGCGATCCTCTACCAGAGTAAAGGCGTCTTTTGCCATCACCCGAGGTCGCCATGTCCCGTACCGTCACCGTCGCCGCCACCCAGATGGCCTGCTCCTGGGATCGTGCCGCCAACCTGAGCGTGGCTGAAGGGCTGGTGCGCCAGGCCGCCGCTGCCGGCGCACAGATCATCCTGATCCAGGAGCTGTTCGAGACCCCGTACTTCTGCCAGAAGCCCAACCCCGACTACCTGCAGCTGGCCACCTCCCTGGCGGACAACCCGGCCATCGCCCGCTTTCGCGAGCTGGCCCGCGAGCTGGCAGTGGTGCTGCCGGTGAGCTTCTTCGAGCGTGCCGGCGCTGCGCGCTTTAACAGCGTGGCGGTGATCGATGCCGACGGCAGCCTGCTGGGCGTCTACCGCAAGAGCCACATCCCTGACGGCCCCGGCTACCACGAGAAGTACTACTTCAACCCCGGCGACAGCGGCTTCAAGGTCTGGGATACCCGCTACGCGAAGATCGGCGTGGGCATCTGCTGGGACCAGTGGTTCCCCGAGTGCGCCCGGGCGATGGCCCTGCTGGGTGCGGAAATCCTCTTCTACCCGACGGCGATCGGCAGCGAGCCGCATGACCCGACGATCCACTCCCGCGACCACTGGCAGCGTGTGCAGCAGGGCCATGCCGGCGCCAACCTGATGCCGCTGGTGGCCAGCAACCGGGTCGGCCGCGAGGAGCAGGACGGCTACGCGATCACCTTCTACGGCTCCTCGTTCATCACCGACGCCTTCGGCGCCAAGCTCGCTGAGCTCGATGAGCGCGAGGAGGGCGTGCTGGTGCAGCGCTTTGACCTCGACCAGCTGGAGCGCACCCGCAGCGCCTGGGGGGTGTTCCGCGATCGCCGGCCAAACCTCTACGGCGCACTGGCCACCCTGGATGGCCAGCAGCGCTCCTGCTAGGCACTGCCTGGCCAGACTGGCCGGCGCCGCCCGCAGCGCCGGCACCGCTCCAACCCTTCGACTGACAGGTAGCGCCATGCCCACCCTCGACAGCACCCCCCGCGCCGACGGCTTTTACATGCCCGCCGAATGGGCGCCCCAAAGGCAGATCTGGATGCTCTGGCCGGAGCGCCCGGACAACTGGCGCCTGGGCGCCAAGCCTGCGCAGGCGGCCTTTGTCGCCGTGGCCCGGGCGATTGCCCGCTTCGAGCCGGTGGCGGTCGGCGTCAGCGCCGCGCAGTACGACAACGCCTGCGCGCAGCTGGCGCATCCGGCGATCCGCGTGCTGGAGATCAGCAGCGACGATGCCTGGGCGCGCGATACCGGGCCGACCTTTGTGGTCGATGCGCACGGTGCGGTGCGCGGCGTGGACTGGGTATTCAATGCCTGGGGCGGGCTGCAGGGCGGGCTGTACTGGCCCTGGCAGCGTGACGATCAGGTGGCGGCGAAGATCCTCGCCAGCGAGGGGCTGGCCCGTTATCGCAGCACAGGTTTCGTGCTGGAGGGCGGCGCCATCCATGTCGACGGCGAGGGCACCCTGATCACCACCGAGGAATGCCTGCTCAACCCCAACCGCAACCCGCAGCTGGGTCGCGCGGCGATCGAGGCGCAGCTGGGCGAGTATCTGGGCGTGCAGAAGGTCATCTGGCTGCCTCAGGGCCTGTACAGCGACGAGACCGATGGCCATGTGGACAACTTCTGCTGCTTCGTGCGCCCGGGCGAGGTGTTGCTGGCCTGGACGGATGATCTGCAGGATCCGAACGCCTCACGCTGCCGCGCGGCGCTGGCGGTGCTCGAGCAAAGCCGCGATGCCTGCGGGCGGGCGCTGACCGTACACCGCATGCCGATCCCCGGCCCGCTCTATGCCAGCGCCGAGGAGTGTGCGGGTGTCGATCGGGTCGAGGGCAGCCAGCGGCGCGATCCCTCGGTCCGCCTGGCCGCCTCCTACATCAACTTCCTGATCGTCAACGGCGGGATCATCGCGCCCTGCTTCGATGATCCCTGCGATGCCGTCGCCGAGGCGTTGCTGCGCCGGCTGTTCCCCGGGCGCGAGGTGGTGATGGTGCCAGGCCGCGAGATCCTGCTGGGCGGTGGCAACATCCACTGCATCACCCAGCAGCAGCCGGCGGCCTTGTCTCACGGGCCGTACACCACACTCGGCAGCCAGGTGACCAGCTCCGGCCACAGGTAGACGATCACCAGCATCAAGGCCTGCAGGATGATGAACGGCACCACCCCGCGGTACATGGTGGTGGTCGGTACCGACGCCGGGGTGACGCTGCGCAGGTAGAACAGCGAGAAGCCGAACGGCGGGGTGAGGAACGAGGTCTGCAGGTTGAGGGCAATCATCACCCCCAGCCACACCGGATCAAGGCCCATGGCCAGCAGCACCGGGCCGACGATCGGCACCACCACGAAGGTGATCTCGATGAAGTCGAGGATGAAGCCGAGCAGGAAGATCACCAGCATCACCACCAGGAAGGCGCCGAGCACGCCGCCGGGCAGCTGGGCGAAGGCCTCCTCGATCAATGCCTCGCCGCCAAAGCCTCGGAACACCAGCGAGAACAGCGAGGCGCCGATCAGGATCAGGAACACCATGGCGCTGATCT
>CAZFFB010000127.1:0-6396 GCA_964517735.1 uncultured Pseudomonas sp. | reverse complement strand
CGCTGCGGCGCAGCTGCGCGGGCAGGTAATCATTGCCGGGGCCGACGGCCGCATAGGCGCGCAGGGCGGCATCGATATCCTTGTCCTGCTCGGCCAGGCGGCCGAGGTGCAGGTGTGCGCTGTCGACATGACTGCCCCGCGCCAGCAGGGTTTCCAGGTGCTGACGGGCCTCATCCCAGCGGCGGGTCTCCAGATCGAGCAGGGCCAGCGACAGGTACAGGTCATCATTGTCCGGATCGGCGGCCAGCAGCAGGGCGAACTGCTCGCGGGCCTGGTCATAGCGGCTCTGCTCAAGCAGCTGGCGGGCATAGGTCAGGCGCAGGCGCTGGTCATCCGGATGCAAGCGCAGGCCGGCCTCCAGCAGCGGCAGGCTTTCCTCGGCACGCTCCAGGGCATTGAGCAGGCGGGTGCGCAGCAGCAGCAGATTGGCCTCGCAGCTGCCGGCCGGGTGTGCGCTGAGGGTCTCCAGGGCCTGCTCAAGGCGGCCATCTTGCTGCAGCAGTACCGCCTGGCCGAACAGCAGCTGGTGGTTGTCCGGGTAGCGGCGCAGCAAGCGGGCGAAGGCCTTGAGCAGCCCGCGCCGGGTGTCGTCATCGACCTGGGCGGCGCTCAGGGCCAGGAAGTCGAAATGGGTGCTGCCATCAAAGAGCAGCACCTGCTCCATATACAGCATGGCCTCCTCATGGCGTCCGGCACGGGCCAGCTGGATCGCGGCGCTGCGCTGGGCGTCGAGGTTGTCGCGCGCATGGCGGGCCCAGAGGATGGCGGTATCCAGGGCCGCCTCCTCGTCGCCGAGGTACTCGGCAATGCGAAAGGCACGCTCGGCCACCGCAGGGTCGGCGGTGATGTGGGCTTGTTCCACATACTGCTCAAGCGCCAGGTCAAAGCGCTCGCGCTGGCCGGCCAGCTCCGCCACCAGCAAGGCATACAGGGTGTCGGCGCTGAATGAGGCCGCTGCAGGCGTGCCGGGGGCGGCCGGCGCGCTCAACGGTGCTGGCGGCACAGGCTGGGCAACAGGGGAGGACAGGGACTGGCAACCGCCAAGCAGCGCCAGGGCGCTCAACAGGGCGAAGGATCGGGTCATGGCAGGCGCTCGCAGGCATACCGGGCAAGGCCGCAATCATGACACAAGCACCGGGTCAATCCCATGGCGCAGTCCGCTCTATCGGGGCGATCATGCCGGGGCAGTTGTCCTGCACCGGGCTAAGTAGGACAATCGCCGCCCTGACTGGCCATTTCCCTACCTCGCGCATGGCATTTATCGCCCTCGGCATCAACCACAAGACCGCCTCGGTAGCGGTACGCGAGCGCGTGGCCTTCGGCCCCGAGCGGCTGGTCGACGCCTTGCAGCAGCTGTGCCGGGTCGCCCCTTGCCGTGAAGCCGCGATTCTCTCGACCTGCAACCGCAGCGAGCTGTACCTGGCGCTCGATGAGGTGCAGCCTGAGGCCGTCCTTGCCTGGCTGGCCGACTACCACCACCTCGACCCCGGCGAGCTGCGCCGCTGCGCGTATGTTCATGAGGACAGCGAGGCGGTGCGGCACATGATGCGGGTGGCCTGTGGCCTGGATTCGATGATCCTTGGCGAGCCGCAGATCCTCGGCCAGATGAAGGATGCCTACGCCAGCGCCCGCGAGGCGGGCACCCTCGGCCCGCAACTGGGCCGGCTGTTCCAGGCCGTCTTCAACACCGCCAAGACCGTGCGCACCGATACCCGCATCGGCGAGAATCCGGTCTCGGTGGCCTTTGCTGCCGTCAGTCTGGCCAAGCAGATCTTCAGCGACCTCAAGCGCAGCCAGGCACTGCTGATCGGCGCCGGGGAAACCATCGCGCTGGTCGCCCGCCACCTGCATGAGCAGGGTGTATCGCGCATTGTGGTGGCCAACCGCACCCTGGAGCGGGCCCGCCAGCTGGCCGATGAGATCGGTGGGCAGGCGGTGCTGCTGGCCGACATTCCCGAGCAGCTGGTGCACAGCGACATTGTCATCAGCTCCACGGCCAGCCCGCTGCCGATCCTGGGCAAGGGGGCGGTCGAGCGGGCGCTGAAAAAGCGCAAGCACCGTCCGGTGTTCATGGTGGATATCGCCGTGCCCCGGGATATCGAGCCAGAAGTCGGCGAGCTGGACGACATTTACCTCTATACGGTGGATGACCTGCACGAGGTGATCGCTGAAAACCTGCGCAGTCGCCAGGGCGCTGCGCACGCGGCTGAGGAGCTGGTGCTGGCCGGTGTCACCGAATTCACCGAGCGCCTGCGCGAGCGGGACAGCCTGGATCTGCTGCGCCGCTACCGGGCGCGGGCCGAGCAGCTGCGCGATGAGGAGCTGGCCAAGGCCCGGCGTCTGCTGGGCAACGGCACACCGGCCGAGGACGTGCTGGCCCAGCTGGCCCGCGGTCTGACCAACAAGCTGTTGCATGCCCCCAGCGTGCAGCTGAAAAAGTTCTCGGCCTCCGGTCGCCATGACGCACTGGCGGTGGCTCAGGAGCTGCTCGATCTCGACGGGGCCGCGCCCCACCGCTAACCGCATTGCCTGCCGCGCCGTCCGGTGCTGCAGGCTCAGGGTGAATTCACCGATGAAAGCCTCGCTGCTCAACAAGCTCGATACCTTGCAGGATCGTTTCGAGGAGCTGACCGCGCTGCTCGGCGATGCCGAAGTGATCAGTGATCAGACCCGATTCCGCGCCTTCTCCCGCGAATATGCAGAGATCGAGCCGGTGATCGAAGCCTTCCGTGACCTGCGCCGGGTGCAGGCTGATCTTGAGGGTGCGCAGGCGCTGCTCAAGGACAGCGATCCGGAACTGCGCCAGATGGCCGAGGACGAGGTCGCCGAGGCCAGGAGCCGCCTCGAAGGGCTGGAAAGCCAGCTGCAGCGCCTGCTGCTGCCCAGAGATCCGCGTGATGGGCGCAATGTGTTCCTCGAAGTCCGCGCCGGGACCGGCGGCGATGAGGCAGCGATCTTCTCTGGCGATCTGTTTCGCATGTACTCGCGCTATGCCGAGCGCCAGGGCTGGCGGGTGGAGATCCTCTCGGAGAGCCCCGGCGAGCACGGTGGCTATAAGGAGGTGATCGCCCGCATCGAGGGCGATGATGTCTACGGCCGGCTGAAGTTCGAGTCGGGGGCGCATCGCGTGCAGCGCGTGCCGGAAACCGAAGCCCAGGGGCGCATCCATACCTCGGCCTGCACCGTGGCGGTGCTGGCTGAGCCTGACGAGCAGGCGGCGATCGAGATCAATCCGGCGGATCTGCGCGTTGATACCTACCGCGCCTCCGGGGCGGGTGGTCAGCACGTCAACAAGACCGAATCGGCGATTCGCATCACCCACTTGCCCTCGGGCATCGTCGTCGAATGCCAGGAGGAGCGCTCCCAGCACAAGAACCGCGCCAAGGCGATGGCGTGGCTGGCGGCGCGTCTGCAGGATCAGCAGGATGCCGCCACCCACAAGGAAATCGCCGAGACCCGCAAGCTGCTGGTCGGCTCAGGGGATCGCTCGGAGCGGATCCGTACCTACAACTTCCCCCAGGGGCGGGTCACCGACCATCGCATCAACCTGACCCTCTACGCATTGGGCGAGGTGCTGGGCGGTGCGCTGGAGCAGGTGATCGAGCCGCTGCGCCAGGAATACCAGGCCGACCAGCTGGCGGCGCTGGGTGACTGACCTGTCAACGAGAGCCTTGATGCCGACCATCGAATTCCTGCTTGCCGGCGCCAGCCTGCCGGACTCGCCCAGTGCGGCGCTGGATGCCGAACTGCTGCTCGCCCATGTGCTGGGCAAGCCGCGCAGCTACCTGCGCACCTGGCCTGAGCGCGAGCCCACGGCCGAGCAGTGCAGTGCCTTTGCCGCTCTGCTGGCGCGCCGGCGCGCCGGTGAGCCGGTGGCCTATCTGCTCGGGCGTCAGGGCTTCTGGAGTCTTGAGCTTGAGGTGGCGCCGCACACCCTCATTCCCCGCCCGGATACGGAACTGCTGGTGGAGCTGGCCCTGCAGATCGGCCCGCAAGGTCCGGCCCGGTTGCTGGATCTGGGCACCGGCAGCGGGGCCATCGCGCTGGCGCTGGCGGGCGAGCGGGCACACTGGCAGCTGCTGGGCGTCGATCGTATCCCGCAAGCGCTGCAGCTGGCCGAGCGCAACCGTCTCCGGTTAGGGCTTGGCAATGTCCGCTTTCTTGAAAGCCACTGGTTCTCTGCGCTGGAAGGCGAGCGTTTTGCGTTGATCGTCAGCAATCCGCCATATATCGCCGCCGATGACCGGCATATGAGCGAGGGCGACCTGCGCTTTGAGCCGCTCAGTGCCCTGGTGGCCGGCCCTGATGGACTGGATGACCTCCGCCAGATTGTTCAGGCGGCGCCGCGGCATCTGCAGGCCGAAGGCTGGCTGCTGCTGGAGCACGGTTTTGATCAGGGCGCCTCGGTGCGCGCCCTGCTGGCAGAGCGCGGCTTTGCCCAGGTGCACAGCCGCCGTGATCTGGGTGGCCATGAGCGCGTCACCCTCGGGCAGTGGACAGGAGCGGGCGATGCTGACGGACGATGAACTGCTGCGCTACAGCCGGCAAATCCTCCTGCAGGAGGTCGACATCGAGGGGCAGCTGAGGATCCGCGCTGGCCGGGTGCTGGTGATCGGCCTGGGTGGCCTTGGCTCGCCGGTGGCGCTGTACCTGGCGGCGGCTGGGGTCGGCGCGCTGCATCTGGCCGATTTCGACACGCTGGATCTGAGCAACCTGCAGCGTCAGGTGCTGCACGACACCTCCGGCGTCGGGCGGGCCAAGGTGGATTCGGCCATGGCGCGTCTGGCGGCCCTCAATCCGGATGTGTGCCTGCGGCCCTGGCGTCAGGCGCTGGACGCCGACAGTCTGGCCGCAGCGGTGGCCGAGGTCGATGTGGTGGTGGACTGCAGCGACAACTTCACCACCCGCGCGGCCGTCAATGCCGCCTGCGTGGCAGCGGCCAGGCCCTTGGTCAGTGGTGCGGCAATCCGTCTGGCCGGACAGCTGGCGGTGTTTGATCCGCGCCGCGCCGACAGTCCCTGCTACCACTGCCTGTATGGCGAGGGCCACGACGAGACGCTGACCTGCAGTGAGGCCGGGGTGCTGGGGCCCTTGGTCGGCACCATCGGCAGCCTGCAGGCGCTGGAGGTGCTCAAGCTGCTGGCTGGTTTTGGCGAGCCTCTGGTCGGTCGCCTGCTGCTGCTGGACGCCTTGCAGACCCGCTTTCGCGAGCTGCGCGTGCGCCGTGATCCGGCGTGCGCAGTATGCGGATCGCGCCATGCCCAGTGAGGCGCCGATCGGCGTATTCGATTCGGGGGTCGGCGGGCTGTCGATACTGGGCGAGATCCGTCGCCAGCTGCCCCGTGAGTCCCTGTTGTATGTGGCCGACAGCGGCCATGTGCCCTACGGCGAGAAGAGCCGCGAGTACATCCTCGCGCGCTGTCGGCAGATTGCCGCCTTCCTGCTCGAGCAGGGCGCTAAGGCACTGGTGATTGCCTGCAATACCGCAACCGTGGCGGCGATCGCCGAGCTGCGCGAGCAGTATCCGCTGTTGCCGATCGTAGGCCTTGAGCCGGCCATCAAGCCGGCCGCGGCGCTGACCCGCTGCGGGGTGATCGGTGTACTGGCTACCACCGGCACCCTGGCGAGTGCCCGTTATGCGCTGCTGCGTGATCAGTTCGCCGGTAATGCCCACGTGATCGCCCAGGCGTGCCCGGGACTGGTGGAGTGCGTGGAGCGCGGCGAGCTGCACAGTCCGGCGACCCGCGCGCTGCTGCAGCGTTATGTGCAGCCGCTGCTGGAGCGCGGTTGCGACACCCTGGTGCTGGGTTGCACCCATTACCCGTTCCTGCGTGCCCTGCTTGCCGAGCTGCTGCCACCGTCCGTGCAACTGACCGACAGTGGCCCGGCGGTGGCCCGTCAGCTGGAGCGCCGGCTGGTTGCGGGCGATCTGTGCGCTGTAGGCCCGGCACAGCCGACCCGCTTCTGGAGCAGTGGCGATCCGCAGGTCATGGAACCGCTGCTGCCGCTGCTGTGGGGCGAGGGAGCGGCGGTGACCGCCCTGCACGTCTAGCAGCCTGTTGAATTTCGCCCGCGTCCTGTCTGGCTTTGCGGCGTGAGGTTTGCGATATCGGCTCCAATCTGCCGGGAACCTCGATTTCCGTGCGTGGCGCCGATATCACTCAGGAATCCTTGTTCACTGTCGCCAAGCTCGATGACTTCGTGCCAGCGACTCACCCCCTGCGCGCCATCCGCAAGCTGGCAGACACCGCTCTGCAGCGGATGAGCGCCCTGTTCGACACCTTGTATGCCGACACCGGCCGCGCCTCGATCGCCCCCGAGAAGCTGATGCGGGCGCAGTTGCTGCAGTTGTTCTACTCGCTGCGCAGCGAGCGGATGCTGATGGAACAGCTGGGC
>CAZFFB010000126.1:0-6443 GCA_964517735.1 uncultured Pseudomonas sp. | reverse complement strand
GTACAGCGGGCCGGCCGGCGCCTTGAGGCCATGCAGGCCGACACCGTATACGGTCACCCGGCCATGATGCGGGCCCTCGATGACCACGCCCATGTCGCGGAAGGCCTGGATAGTGGCCAGGGCATCCTCGCCCTCAAGAAAGCCCTCGACCTCCGTGGTGCCCTCGGCCAGCGAGCCGAGCATGATCGAGCGGTGGGAGATGGATTTGTCGCCCGGGACACGGATGCGTCCGCTCAGGCTGCCGCCCGGCTGGGCGAGGAAGATCAGGTCGTTGGAATGCATGGCGTCCACATAGGCCCGGCGGGCCAGGATTTTGCTGAAATGCTCGCGGGCTACCCGGGCGCGGGTAAATACGCCCAGCAGGTGATGCCCGTCGCCTGTAGCCACCGCGTGACGCAGCTGGTCCAGATCACCCTGGAAGCGATCGAGGATCTGCAGCACGGCGTCACGGTTGGCCAGAAAGATGTCATGCCACATCACCGGATCACTGCCGGCGATGCGGGTGAAGTCCCGAAAGCCGCCGGCGGCGTAACGGAAGATGTCGAGGTTGTCGCTCTGGTGTGCCAGCGAGTCGACCAGCCCGAAGGCCAGCAGGTGGGGCAGATGGCTGGTGGCAGCCAGCACCTCGTCGTGATGCTCGACGGCCATGTGCTCGACATCCGCACCCAGCGCCCGCCACAGCCCGTCGATGCAGGCCAGCGCGGCCGGATCGGTCTGCTCCAGCGGCGTGAGGATCACCTTGTGGCGACGATACAACGCGCCATTGGCCGCCTCGACACCGCTCTGCTCGGAGCCGGCAATCGGATGACCGGGCACAAAACGGCTGACCCGCGGCCCCAGCACCTCGCGCGCCACCTGCACGATGCGGCCCTTGGCGCTGCCGGCATCGGTGAGGATCGCTCCGCCCAGATCCAGCGCCGCCAGCGCACCCAGCACCCGCTCCATGGCCAGCAGCGGCACGGCCAGCATGATCACTTCGGCCCCCTCACAGGCCAGGGCCAGATCGGCTTCGCTGCGATCGACCACCCCCAGCTGCACCGCCAGACGGCGCGACTCGGCATCCAGATCGACGCCCACCACCTCGCGACACACGCCGCGCTCGCGCAGGCCGCGGGCAAAGGAGCCGCCGATCAGCCCCAGACCAACCACCACCAGACGGCCGATCCGTGATTGTTCTGTCGCCCGCTCACGCCCCTCAGCCACGGCCGAGCACCTCAGCCAGTGCGGCAAGGAAGCGGGCATTTTCCGCCTCGGTACCGATCGATACCCGCAGGAAAGTCGGCAGGCCGTAGCCGGCGATCGGACGGACGATCACCCCGCGTTCCAGCAGGGCACGGTTGATCGGCGCGGCATCGACGCCAAAATCGACCGCCAGGAAGTTGCCCCTGCTGGGAATCCAGGCAAGATCCAGCGCGGTCAGGCCGGCCTCAAGCTGAGTCATGCCCGCGGCATTGACCCGGCGACCTTCGGCCAGATAGTCGGCATCATCCAGCGCAGCGCAGGCAGCAACCAATGCGAGGCTGTTGACGTTGAAGGGCTGACGCACGCGGTTGAGCACATCCGCCACCTGCGCCGAGGAGGCCGCGTAGCCGACGCGCAGACCCGCCAGGCCATAGGCCTTGCACAGGGTGCGGGTGACGATCAGGTTCGGGTAGCGCGGCAGATACTCAAGGCCGCTGGGCAGCTCGGAGCCTGCGGCAAACTCGATATAGGCCTCATCCAGCACCACCAGCACGTTGGCCGGCACCCGCGACAGGAAGGACTCCAGCGCATCCGGGCCGAACCAGGTGCCGGTCGGGTTGTTCGGGTTGGCGACGAACACCACGCGGGTGTTCGCATCGATTGCCGCCAGCATCGCCTCCAGATCGTGGCCATAGTCCTTGGCCGGCACGCTGCGCCCCTCAGCACCGGTGGCCTGGGTGGAGATCGGGTAGACGGCGAAGGCGTACTGGCTGAACACCGCATTGCGCCCCGGCGCCAGCCAGGCGCGGGCGATCAGATCGAGCACATCATTGGAGCCGTTGCCGAGGGTGATCTGCGCCGGATCGAGGCCGAAGCGCTCGCTCAGCCTGGCCTTCAGGGCATAGCCACTGCCATCGGGATAGCGGGTGATGTCCGCCAGCTCGGCGCGGATCGCCTCCAGTGCCTTTGGCGAGGGGCCCAGCGGATTCTCGTTGCTGGCCAGCTTGACGATGCTGGCCGGATCAAGATTCAGCTCGCGCGCCAGCTCATCGACCGGCTTGCCCGGCACATAAGGGGAAAGTTTCTGTACACCCGGCACGGCCAGGGCGAGGAAGTCACAGCTCATCGATGGGTCTCCGGCAGAACGGCGGCCGCACGCTGCGCGGCGGCCGTCAGAGGGGATGATTTACAGGACTGCCCGGGGGTAGGACCCCAGCACCTTGAGGGCGACCGTTTCCTCGGCAAGCCGCTCGAGCACGCCCTTGACCAGTGGATCGTGCTGATGACCGGCGAAGTCGATGAAGAAGACATAGGTCCACTTGCCACTCCGGGAGGGGCGGGTCTCGATGCGGGTCAGGTCGATGCCATTGGCATGGAACGGTGCCAGCAGGTCATGCAGCGCACCCGGCTTGTTGCTGGTGGAGACGATGATCGAGGTCTTGTCATCACCGGTCGGCGGCACCGACTGGTTACCGATGATCAGAAAACGTGTGGAGTTGTCCGGGCGATCCTCGATCTTCTCCGCCAGGCGGGTCAGGCCATACAGCTCAGCGGCCATGTCGCCGGCGATCGCCGCACTGCTCCACTCGCTCTTGACCCGCCGCGCTGCCTCGGCGTTGCTGGACACCGCTACACGCTCGACATTCGGGTAGTGGGCATCCAGCCACTTGCGGCACTGGGCCAGCGACTGGGCGTGGGAGTAGATGCGCGAAATCTTGTCGGTACGGGTGGTATCACCGACCAGCAGGTGATGATGAATGCGCAGCTCCACCTCGCCACAGATCTCAAGATCATGCTCAAGGAAGCTGTCCAGGGTGTGATTGACCGCGCCCTCGGTCGAGTTCTCCACCGGCACCACACCGTAGTTGACGGCACCGGCCACCACCTCGCGGAATACCTCGTCGATCGCCGCCATCGGCTGACTGTGCACCGCATGACCAAAGTGCTTGAGGGCCGCCGCCTGGGTGAAGGTACCCTCGGGGCCGAGGTAGGCTACCCGCAGCGGATGCTCGAGGGCCAGGCAGGAGGACATGATCTCGCGAAACAGCCGCGCCACTTCCTCGTTGTCCAGCGGGCCGGGATTGAGCGCCATGATGCGCTTGAGCACCGCCGCCTCACGCTCGGGGCGATAGAACACCACCGACTCGCCGGCCGGCAGGGCGGCCGTCTTGACCCGCGCGACCTCCTCGGCACAGCGCGCGCGCTCACTGATCAGCTGGAGAATTCGCTCATCGAGGCTGTCGATGCGCAGGCGCAGGGCCTGCAGCTGCTCCTGCTCGCTCATCAGGCATGCTCCTTCTCGAACTCGGCCATCCAGGCGACCAGCGCCTCGACCGCCTCAAGCTCTACCGCGTTGTAGATCGAGGCCCGCATGCCGCCGACCGAGCGATGCCCCTTGAGGTTGAGCAGGCCACGCGCCTCGGCACCGGCCAGGAAGGCCTTGTCGAGCTTCTCGTCGGTCAGACGGAACGGCACGTTCATCCACGAACGGGCGTTGCGGGCGATCGGGTTGCTGTAGAAGTCGCTGGCATCGATGGCGCCGTAGAGCAGTTCCATCTTGGCGCGGTTGCGGCGCGCCATCTCCTCGAGACCGCCCTGCGCCTTGACCCACTGGAAGACCAGACCGGACAGGTACCAGGAGAAGGTTGCCGGGGTGTTGTACATCGAGCCGTTGTCGGCGGCCACCTTGTAGTCGAGCATGGTCGGGCAGCTGGAGCGTGCGCGGCCCAGCAGGTCCTCGCGGACAATCACCACTACAAGGCCGCTCGGGCCGATGTTCTTCTGCGCGCCGGCATAGATCATGCCGTACTGCGAGACGTCGATCGGGCGCGACAGGATGTCCGAGGACATGTCGCAGACCAGCGGCACCTCGCCGCTTTCGGGCACCCAGTCGAACTGCAGCCCGCCAATGGTCTCGTTGCTGCAGTAATGCAGATAGGCGGCATTGTTGCTCAGCTGCCAGTCGTTCTGCCCGGGAATGGCGAAGTAATCGTAACCCTTGGCGCTGGCCGCCACATTGATGCTGCCAAAGCGCCGGGCTTCCTCGATGGCCTTCTTCGACCAGATGCCGGTCTCGACATAGTCAGCCACGCCCTGCTCGGGGAGCAGGTTGAGGGGAATGGCGGCAAACTGCTGACTGGCGCCGCCCTGCAGGAACAGCACCTTGTAGTTCGACGGCACACTCAGCAGATCGCGCAGATCCTGCTCGGCCTGCTCGGCGATGGCCACGTACTCGTCGCTGCGATGGCTCATCTCCATCACCGACAGGCCGCGGCCCTGCCAGTCGAGCAGTTCAGCCTGGGCGCGCTCGAGCACCGCAGTGGGAAGGGCGGCGGGGCCGGCACAGAAGTTATGGACTCGCTTGCTCACGTCTGTCTCTCTCAATTCACCCAAGGGCCGCTGCCAGGCAGCGGCGGCAGTCAATCCTGTACAAGGCGCTCGCCCTGCTCCGCCGGGGCCGGCGACGCCGCCTCGGTCCCGGCCGGTACGCCAGATGCTGCAGATACCTCATCCGCAGCATTGACCTGCCCGGCCTCGTCAGCCTCATCAGCTGACGGCTCCTGCACCCGCTCAAGGCCCACCAGCGTCTCGCCCTCGGCCAGCTTGATCAGGGTCACGCCCTGGGTATTGCGGCCAAGCAGCGACACCTCGCTCACCCGGGTACGCACTAGGGTGCCCTGATCGGAAATCAGCATGATCTCCTCACCGTCCTGCACCTGGATGGCACCGATCAGCGCCCCGTTGCGCTCGTTGACGACCATGGCGATCACGCCCTGACCACCCCGCCCGCGACGCGGGAACTTGCTCAGCGGGGTGCGCTTGCCATAGCCGCGCTCGGCGGCGGTGAGAATCTGCGCGCCGGATTCGGGGATCAGCATGGAAATCACCCGCTGCCCATCCGCCAGGCGCATGCCGCGCACGCCGCGGGCATTACGGCCCATGGTGCGCACCACGCTCTCGGCAAAACGGATCACCTTGCCGGCGCTGGAGAACAGCATCACCTCGCGGGCCCCATCAGTGATCGCCGCAGCGATCAGGGTGTCGCCCTCCAGCAGATCCAGGGCGATCAGACCGGCCTTGCGCGGGCGGCTGAACTGCACCAGCGGCACCTTCTTCACGGTGCCGAAGGCGGTGGCCATGAAGATGTAGGCACCGGTCGGCTCGGCCAGCAGCTCGGCGGTGTCGCCCTCGCCGTCCTCGGCAGGCTCAGTGGCCTCGACCAGCTCGCCCTCGAGCACCGTCACCTCGTCATCGACGCCCTCCTCGTCAGCCTTCTGCTGCAGGGCCTCAAGGTCGATCTGCAGCATCGCGGTGATGCGCTCACCCTCATCCAGCGGCAGCAGATTGACCAGCGGGCGGCCGCGCGCGGTACGCGAGGCCTCGGGAATCTCGAAGGTGCGCAGCCAGTAGACCTTGCCCTTGCTGGAGAACAGCAGCAGGGTGGCGTGACTGTTGGCGACCAAGAGATGCTCGATGTAGTCCTCGTCCTTCACCCCGGTGGCCGACTTGCCGCGCCCACCGCGGCGCTGCGCCTGGTAGGTGGCCAGCGGCTGGCTCTTGGCGTAGCCGCCGTGGGAGATGGTCACCACGCGCTCTTCCTCGGGGATCAGATCGGCTACGGTGAGGTCTTCCTGGGTGGCGCGGATCTCGGTGCGCCGGGCATCGCCGAAGTCGGCCCTGACCTTCTCCAGCTCCTCGCGGATCACTTCCATCAGCCGCTCGGGGCTGGTGAGGATGCGGATCAGCTCGCCGATCTGGGCAAGGATCTCCTGGTACTCGGCCAGCAGCTTGTCCTGCTCAAGGCCGGTCAGGCGGTGCAGGCGCAGCTCGAGGATCGCCTGGGCCTGCTCGGGCGACAGGTAGTACTTGCCATCACGCAGGCCGTATTGCGGGTCGAGATCGTCAGGACGGCAGGCATCGGCGCCAGCGCGCTCGACCATCGCCTGCACGGCACTGGAGGCCCAGCCGGTGGCGATCAGCCGCTCGCGGGCTTCGGCCGGGGTCGGCGAGGCCTTGATCAGCTCGATCACCGGATCGATATTGGACAGCGCCACCGCCTGGCCTTCGAGGATGTGGCCACGCTCGCGGGCCTTGCGCAGCTCGTAGACGGTACGCCGGGTCACCACCTCGCGGCGGTGGCGGACGAACACCTCGAGCATGTCCTTGAGGTTCAGCGTACGCGGCTGGCCGTCGACCAGCGCCACCACGTTGATGCCGAACACGCTCTGCATCTGGGTCTGCGAGTAGAGGTTGTTGAGCAC
>CAZFFB010000125.1:0-6452 GCA_964517735.1 uncultured Pseudomonas sp. | reverse complement strand
GAACTGGACAACAACGTGCAGGACCTGCGCCTGGCCGAGACCGTCGTGCAGATGGCCAAAAGCCTAGGCCTGGGTACGGTGGCCGAAGGTGTCGAGCGCGCGCGCCACGTGACGCTGCTGCAGGACATGGGCTGCCAGATGGGTCAGGGCTTCTGGTATTCGGCGCCGCTACAGGCCGAGGACTTCATCGCCTTCTGCCGCCGGCAGAACGCCGGTAGCAACATCCTGCGCCTGCACTACTGACAGGGGGGGCACTTGCAGCTCATCCGCGCGCTGCAGCCAGTCAGCCGGTAACTGCTTGCTGGTGCGTGCCCCCAGCTGGCGCAGCTGTTCGCTGCGCCCGATCAGGTTGCCACGCCCTTCGCAGAGCTTGTTGCGGGCCGCAGTATAGGCCTTGTCCAGCTGCTGCAGGCGGGTACCAATCTCCTGCAGATCGTCGACAAACAGCACGAACTTGTCGTAGAGCGCCCCTGCCCGCTCGGCAATCTCGCGGGCATTGAGGCTCTGGCGCTCCTGACGCCAGAGGCTGTCCACCAGGCGCAGGGTAGCCAGCAGGGTGGTCGGGCTGACCAGGATGATGCTCTGCCCCGAGGACTCGCGCAGCAGCCCGGGCTCGGCCTGCAGGGCGGCGGCAAAGGCGCTCTCAAGGGGGACGAACAGCAGTACGAAGTCCAGGCTGTGCAGGCCTTCGAGGCGCTGGTAATCACGCTGCGACAGGCCGCGCAGGTGGTTGCGCAGCGACTGCACATGCTGGCGCAGCGCCTGCTGACGCACTGACTCGTCCTCGCTGGCCACATACTGCTGCCAGGCCGTGAGGCTGACCTTGGCATCCACCACCACCTGCCGCTCGCCAGGCAGCCGGATCAGCACATCCGGCTGGAAGCGCTCGCCGCTGGCACTGCGCAGGCTGACCTGCGTCTCGTATTCGCGGCCCTTCTGCAGGCCGGCCTGCTCCAGCACCCGCTCCAGCACCAGCTCTCCCCAGTTGCCCTGGGTCTTCTGGCCGCGCAGGGCGCGGGCCAGGTCCTGCGCCTCGCTGCCAAGGCGTTCATTGAGCTGCTGCAGACGCTCCAGCTCGCGCCCCAGCGAGAAACGCTCGCGGGCCTCCTGCTGATAACTCTGCTCGACGCGCTGCTCGAAACTGTGCAGCCGCTCACGCAGCGGCTCAAGCAGCTGACGCAAGGACTGCTCGCTGTCCTGGCTGAAGCGCTGCTCGCGCTCGGCGAAGATCTGCGCAGCCAGCTCGGCGAACTGGGCACGCAGCACATCACGGGCAGCCTGCACCTCTTCCAGCCGCTGACGGTGTCCCTGCTGCTGCTCATGCAGGGCTGCCTGCAGGGCCGCCCGCTCGGCACCCAGCTCACGCAACTCAGCCTCAAGCTCGGTACGACGCGCCTCATCCAGCAGACGCTGGCGGCCCGCCTCCTGACGGGCCAGCTGCAGCAGCTGCACCTCCCGGCGCAGCGCAGCATTGTCGCCCTGCAGCTCCACCAGCTGATTCTGCTGGAACTGCTGCTCATCCTGCAGACGCAGCAGTGCAGCACGCTCGCGCTCGGCCTGCTCGCGCTCGCTCTGTGCCTGGCGTTCGGCCTGCCAGCAAGCCTGCTCACACTGCAGCAGGCGGCGCCACAAGACGCCCAGGGCAATGCCGGCCGGCACCATGGCCAGCAACGCGCCTTGCAGCCATTCAAGGATCTGCGTACTCATGATCAGCTCTCGGGTTCGACCAGGCCCTGGGGCGAGTCAGGTAACGGGCCACCGATCGGGGACCGCTGTTTATTCAATCCACAATTACTGTGGATAACTGGGTGGACAACACAGGGGCAGATGCCTCGAGGCCAGTAATGACGCGCCCCGCAGACAGACTGGCTATTTTTTGTACAGCCCTGAACTGCCACTTTTCCACAGGCTCAAGGCGTGCTAGGCACCTTGGGCAGCGCGGCATCCACAGGCTGCAGGCAGGTCAGAGCACTGCAGCCGACCAGAGCCGGTACAGCGCAGTGCAGCACGAAAAGCGCCCCCACCGCATGGGCAGGGCGGCCTGCCCGAGGTTTCAGCCGACCTTGTGGCCGTGGGCCTGCTGGTCGGCGTGGTAGGAGGAGCGCACTAGCGGGCCAGAGGCGACGTTCTTGAAGCCCATCGCCTCACCCTGCTCGGCAAACCAGGCGAAGGTATCCGGATGCACGAAGCGCTGCACCGGCAGGTGGTTGCGCGAAGGCTGCAGGTACTGGCCGAGGGTCAGCATGTCGATGTCGTGCTCGCGCATGCGCTGCATGACTTCGATGACTTCCTCGTCGGTCTCGCCAAGGCCAAGCATCAGGCCGGACTTGGTCGGCACGCCCGGAATACGCTTCTTGAACTCCTGCAGCAGATCCAGCGACCACTCGAAGTCCGAGCCTGGGCGCGACGACTTGTACAGGCGCGGCACGGTCTCAAGGTTGTGATTGAACACATCCGGAGGCTCAGTGGCCGTGATGTCCAGCGCAATCTCCATCCGTCCGCGATAGTCGGGTACCAGTGTTTCCAGCTGGATACCCGGCGACAGCCGGCGGATCTCGCGCAGGCAGTCGGCAAAGTGCTGGGCACCGCCGTCACGCAGGTCATCGCGATCCACCGAGGTGATCACCACATACTTCAGGCGCAGGTCAGCGATCGCAGCGGCCAGGTTCTTCGGCTCATCGACATCCAGGGGCTTGGGCCGACCGTGACCGACATCACAGAACGGGCAGCGCCGGGTGCAGATGTCGCCCATGATCATGAAGGTCGCAGTACCGCCACTGAAGCACTCGCCAAGGTTCGGGCAGGAGGCTTCCTCGCAGACGCTGTGCAGCTTGTGCTGGCGCAGCAGCTGCTTGATGCGCTCGACTTCGGGCGTGACCGGGATGCGCACGCGGATCCAGTCTGGCTTGCGCGGCAGCTCCTCGGTGGGAATGATCTTCACCGGAATGCGCGCCACCTTTTCGGCGCCACGCAGCTTGACCCCGGCCTCGACCTTGCCCGGCTTGTTGTTCTCGGCAGTGCTCATGTCAGCTCCAGCCCTCCTTGGAGGGTTTCGTATTCAGCGCAGCCAAGGCTTGAGAGCAGCCGCTGCTGCAGCTGCTCGCGCACCCTAGTGCAATCGATGGGTCCGGCCAGATCGCGTAGCTGGGTCATCGCCAGCCCGGCGTAGCCGCAGGGATTGATGCGTTGGAAGGGTTGCAGGTCCATGTCCACATTCAGGGCCAGCCCATGGAACGAGCAGCCGCGACGGATGCGCAGGCCAAGGGACGCAATCTTCGCCGCACCGACATAGACGCCCGGGGCATCCGGGCGGGCATGGGCCTCGACGCCGTAACCTTCCAGCAGCTCGACCAGCACCCGCTCCATCAGGCTGACCAGCTCGCGCACGCCAAGGCCGGCGCGGCGCACGTCCAGCAGCAGATAGGCAATCAGCTGACCGGGGCCGTGGTAGGTCACCTGACCGCCACGATCGGCCTGCACCACCGGGATGTCGCCGGGCAGCAGCAGGTGCTCGGGCTTGCCCGCCTGCCCCTGGGTAAAGACCGGTTCATGCTCGAGCAGCCAGATCTCATCGGGCGTGTCAGGGCCGCGTTCATTGGTGAAGCGCTGCATCGCCTGCCAGACCGGCAGATAGGGCTGCAGGCCGAGCTGACGCACGGTCAGCAAGGCCATCAGAGCACCATGTGCACGCAGCCGGTGGCGCGCAGGTCACCATGAATGGCCTGCAGCTGCTCGACACCGGTGGCCAGGATCGCCAGCTGCACTGAGACGAAGCGGCCATTGCTGCTGTCGCGCACCCTGAGCGTGGTGGCATCCAGATCCGGGGCGTGACGCTGGATCACCTCGATGACCAGGTCAGAGAAACCCTCCCGGGCATCGCCGATCACCTTGATCGGATAGCCGGCGCAGGGAAATTCGATTTTCGGGGCTTCGGTTTGCTTGTCGCTCATCATCACACTCGCAGCCGGCTTATGGCCGGCAATCAGGACGGCCTCCCGGATCGGCAGGCCGCAGTCTCGTTACTCAGCCCAACAAGCCTGAGAAAAACAGTCGGATACTATCCCACAGGCGGCGCAGCAGACCACCCTTCTCTACCGCCTCGATGGCCACCAGCGGCGCGCTGTGTACCACGCTCTCCCCCAGGCGTACCTCGACACGACCGACTTCCTGACCGGCAGCGATCGGGGCTTCCAGCATCGGCAAGAGGCTCATGCTGGCCTGCAGCTGATCCATCTGCCCGCGCGGCAGGGTCAGGATGAGGTCCTGCGCCAGCCCCGCACGCACCTGGCGCTCGGCGCCCTTCCACAGCGGCGCACGGGCCAGCTCCACACCCTGCTGATAGAACTGTCGAGTCTCGAAGAAGCGGAAGCCGTAGGTCAGCAGTTTCTGCACCTCAGCGGCACGGGCCTGCTCGCTGGCGGCACCGAACACCACGGCAATCAGGCGCTGGCCATCGCGCACGGCCGAGGCCACCAGGCAGTAGCCGGCCTCGTCGGTGTGGCCGGTCTTGAGGCCATCCACAGTCTTGTCACGCCACAACAGCAGGTTGCGGTTGGGCTGCTTGATGCCGTTCCAGAAAAATTCCTTCTGGGCATAGATGGCGTAGTGAGCCTGATCTTCGCGGATGATTGCCCGTGACAGCAGGGCCATGTCACGCGGCGAGGAGTAGTGCTCCGGGTGCGGCAGGCCTGTGGCGTTCATGAACTGCGAATTGACCAGCCCCAGACGACGGGCATGGCTGTTCATCAGATCGGCAAAGGCCTCCTCGCTGCCGGCAATGTGCTCGGCCAGCGCCACGCTGGCATCGTTGCCGGACTGGATGATCACCCCGTGCAGCAGATCGTCCATCGACACTTCCTTGCCGACCTCGATGAACATGCGCGACCCCCCGGTGCGCCAGGCCCGTTCGCTGACCCGCACCATGTCGCTTTCACGGATCTGGCCACGGTTGATCTCAAGGGTCGCGATGTAGGCGGTCATCAGCTTGGTCAGGCTGGCGGGCGGCAGGCGCTGGTCGGCGTTGTGCTCGACCAGCACCTGGCCGCTCTCGGCGTCCATCAGAAACCAGGCGGTGGCGGCCAGCTGCGGTGCTTCAGGCACGGTCTGTTCGGCCGAGACGGCCAGTGGCGCGCAGCCCAGCACGACCAGCAGACACAGACGTTGCACCAGGTGGGTAATCTTCATCACGCTCTTGAATCCTCTGGGTGAGTGGAGCCGCCGGGCAGATGATCTGCCGGCGGGCAATCGGGGTCAGTCAGCCTGCACCAGGGTCGGCTGCCCAAGGCTTGCGGTGCGCAGCGTATCCTGCAGACGACGCGCCTCGGCCTCGCTGCCAAGCGGCCCCAGACGCACGCGGTGCAGGACCTGCTCGCCGCGGGCGATCGGGCTGACGAAGGCCTGGGTTCCGACCGTATCCTGCACGCGGGCGCGCAGCAGCTCGGCCGCATCCGGATTGGCAAAGGCGCCCAGCTGCAGGTACAGACCGGAAGCTGCCAGCACAGCCGGCCGGGCGCCCAGTTCCGCCGGCGACAAGGCACCGGCGTGCTGGGCCGCCGGCGGGGTATAGCGCTCGAAGGGCACGGCCGCCGGCTGGGCCATCACCAGCGGAGCGCTGGATGGCGTCGCGGTACCCGTCCCGGCCAGCCAGCGCTGCGGATCGATGCCCTCGATGCGTACCCGCGCGGTACCCCGGTCGGCAAAGCCGAGCTTCTTGGCAGCAGCAAACGACAGATCGATGACCCGGTCGGAGTAGAACGGGCCCCGATCGTTGACCCGCACGATGATGCTGCGACCGTTCTCAAGGCTGGTCACCCGCACATAGCTGGGCAGCGGCAGGGTCTTGTGGGCGGCGGTCATGCCGTAGAGATCATAGGTCTCGCCGTTGGCCGTGGCCTGGCCATGAAACTTGGTGCCATACCAGGAGGCCGTGCCCTCGACCCGGTAGTTGCGGGCATCCTGGATCGGGTAGTAGGACTGCCCAAGTACGGTGTAGGGGCTGGCCTTGAACGGGCCGTTATGCGGGGTTGGCACCGCATCGGGAATCTGCGAGACGTCCACATCCCACCAGGGCGCACCGTCCTTGAGCGGGCGGACATAGCTGCCCTTGGCGGTCGATGCCTCGGCACGGGGCGCCGGCGTCTCGCGGCTGGTGCAGCCGACCAGCAGCATGCCACCCAGGGCGATCACGCCCAGCACACGCAGGCTGTTCATGCTCAACGCTCCTGATGCCTGGTGCGCAGCGCCTCGGAGAGCTGATGCACCGCCATCGCGTACATCACGCTGCGGTTGTAACGGGTGATGACATAGAAGTTGGGCAGGCCCATCCAGTATTCGGCACCCGCCTCACCCTCCAGACGGAAGGCGGTGACCGCGTAGTTGCCATCGATCTTCTGCCGGGGCGCCCAGCCGAAGGCGCGCAGCGGCGGCTCGGGATGGCCGATCAGGCTGTCGGC
>CAZFFB010000124.1:0-6477 GCA_964517735.1 uncultured Pseudomonas sp. | reverse complement strand
GACTACCCGGAAAACCCGGCCAACGACACCGAAAAAGACAACAAGGCTCGCTACGACCGCGTCAAGGGCAGTGCCGTGAACCCGGTACTGCGCGAGGGCAACTCCGATCGCCGCGCGCCGCTGTCGGTCAAGAACTACGCACGCAAGAATCCGCACAAGATGGGTGCCTGGAGCGCCGACTCCAAATCCCACATCGCCTACATGCAGCAGGGAGACTTCTACGGCAGCGAGAAGGCCGTCACCGTGGCAGCCGATGGCAGCGTGAAGATCGAGCTGATTGCCGCTGATGGCAGCAACACCGTTCTCAAGGCCAAGACCAGCGTCAAGGCTGGCGAGATTCTTGACTGCTCGGTCATGAGCAAGAAGGCCCTGCGCAGTTTCCTGGCGGCCCAGATCGAAGAAGCCAAGCAGCAGGGCATCCTGCTCTCTGCACACCTCAAGGCCACCATGATGAAGGTCTCCGACCCGATCATGTTCGGCCACATCGTCAGCGAGTACTACAAGGACGCCCTGGCCAAGCATGCCGACGTGCTGGCGGAAGTCGGCTTCAACCCCAACAACGGCATCGGCGACCTCTACGCACGCATCAAGTCGCTGCCGGCCGACAAGCAGGCCGAGATCGAGGCTGACGTGCAGTCCGTCTATGCCGTGCGTCCGCCGCTGGCGATGGTCAACTCCGACAAGGGCATCACCAACCTGCATGTGCCGAGCGACATCATCGTCGACGCCTCGATGCCGGCGATGATCCGTGACTCCGGCAAGATGTGGGGCCCGGACGGTCAGCTGCACGATACCAAGGCACTGATCCCTGATCGCTGCTACGCAACCATCTATCAGGCGGTCATCGAGGACTGCAAGGCGCACGGCGCCTTCGATCCGGTGACCATGGGCAGCGTGCCCAACGTCGGCCTGATGGCGCAGAAGGCCGAAGAGTACGGCTCGCACGACAAGACCTTCGAAATCGCCCAGGCGGGCGTGGTGCGTGTCACTGATGAGGCCGGTCAGGTGCTGATGGAGCAGAGCGTCGAAGCCGGCGACATCTGGCGCATGTGCCAGGCCAAGGATGCACCGATCCAGGACTGGGTCAAACTGGCCGTCAACCGCGCCCGCGCCAGCAACACCCCGGCAATCTTCTGGCTGGATGCCCAGCGCGCTCACGATGCCGAGATGATCAAGAAGGTCGAGCAGTACCTGAAGGATCACGACACCAGCGGTCTGGATATCCGCATCCTGGCTCCGGTCCAGGCCATGAAGCTGTCCCTTGAGCGCATCCGTGCCGGCCTGGACACCATCTCGGTGACCGGCAATGTGCTGCGCGACTACCTGACCGACCTGTTCCCGATCATGGAGCTTGGCACCTCGGCGAAGATGCTGTCCGTCGTGCCGCTGATGAATGGTGGTGGTCTGTTCGAGACTGGCGCGGGCGGCTCGGCACCCAAGCATGTCCAGCAGTTCCTTGAGGAGAACCACCTGCGCTGGGATTCGCTGGGCGAGTTCCTGGCACTGGCCGCCTCCCTGGAGCATCTGGCAGCCGCTACGGGCAACCGCAAGGCCCAGGTACTGGCCGACACCCTCGACCAGGCCAACGCCCAGTTCCTCGACAGCAACAAGTCGCCCTCGCGCAAGGTCGGCCAGCTCGACAACCGTGGCAGCCACTTCTACCTGGCCCTGTACTGGGCCCAGGCGCTGGCCAGTCAGGAAGTCGATGCCGAGCTCAAGGCCCAGTTCACAGGGCTGGCCAAGACCCTGGCCGAGCAGGAGCAGCAGATCGTCACCGAGCTGAACGAGGTGCAGGGCAAGTCTCTGGACATCGGTGGCTACTACCATGCCGATCCGCAGCTGACCAGCCAGGCCATGCGCCCGAGCGCGACCTTCAATGCAGCGCTGGCCACTCTGGCCTGAAACCGCGCCCTTGACTGACGCACCCTGACGCCCTGGCGTCTGCGACAACCCCGGCTGCGGCCGGGGTTGTCGCATCTGCGCCGGCCAGTCCGTATCGCACGAGGAGAATGCCGATGGCACGCTTCATCCCCCACGTTACCGTTGCCACCGTCGTCGAAGACCAGGGCCGCTTCCTGCTGGTCGAGGAACATGCCGAGGGACGGGTTGTTCTCAACCAGCCGGCCGGCCACCTGGAAGCCAACGAAAGCCTGCTGGAAGCCGCCCTGCGGGAAACCCTCGAAGAAACCGGCTGGGAGGTCGAACTGACCGGCATCACCGGTCTCTACCTCTATACCGCCCCCAGCAACGGCGTGACCTACCAGCGCGTATGCTTTGCAGCCCGCCCGCTGCGCCACCGCCCGGAACTGCCGCTCGATCAGGGCATCATCGGCCCGCGCTGGCTGACCCGCGAGGAGCTCGAGCAGCAGCGCACGCAGTGGCGCAGCCATCTGGTGGCGCGCTGCATCGACGATTACCTGCAGGGTGATCACTGTCCGCTGACACTGATCCGCACCTCCTCGTGATCGCCTGCTAGAATCGCGTTTTTTCCCGTACAGCGGTTTCCCGGATGACTATGCGTGACCCAGCCCACACCCGCGTGATCGTCGGCATGTCCGGCGGTGTCGACTCCTCGGTTTCCGCCCTGCTGCTGATGCAGCAGGGTTATCAGGTCGAAGGCCTGTTCATGAAGAACTGGGAAGAGGATGACGGCACCGAATACTGTACTGCCCGGGAAGACCTGGCTGACGCCCAGGCGGTCTGCGACAGGCTCGGCATAACGCTGCACACCGCCAACTTCGCCGCCGAATACTGGGACAACGTATTCGAGCACTTTCTGGCCGAATACAAGGCCGGACGCACCCCCAATCCGGATATCCTCTGCAACCGGGAAATCAAGTTCAAGGCGTTCCTCGACTACGCCCTGATGCTTGGTGCCGACCTGATCGCCACCGGTCACTACGTGCGCCGCCGCGACATTGACGGGCGCAGCGAGCTGCTCAAGGGCCTTGATCCGAACAAGGACCAGAGCTACTTCCTGCACGCGGTGGGCGGGGCACAGATTGCCCGCACCCTGTTCCCGGTCGGCGAGCTGGAGAAGCCGGCGGTGCGCGCCATTGCCGAGCAGCACGGCCTGGCCACGGCGAAGAAGAAGGACTCCACCGGCATCTGCTTCATCGGCGAGCGGCGCTTTCGTGATTTTCTCAAGCAGTACCTGCCGGCCCAGCCGGGTGAAATCCAGACTATCGATGGCCAGGTGATCGGCCAGCATCACGGGCTGATGTACCACACCATCGGTCAGCGTCAGGGGCTGGGCATCGGCGGCATGAAGGATGCCGGTGACGATGCCTGGTACGTGCTGGCCAAGGATCTGGCCCGCAATGTGCTGATCGTCGGCCAGGGCAATGCGCACCCCTGGCTGTTCTCCCGCAGCCTTGAGGCCTCGCAGATCTTCTGGGTCAACCCGCTCGCCCTCGAGGCGCCGCGCCGCCTGACCGCCAAGGTGCGCTACCGCCAGCAGGATCAGGCCTGCACCCTGGAGCGCACCGCGACCGGCTATCGGGTGACCTTCGATGTGCCGCAGCGCGCCGTGACGCCGGGCCAGTCGGTGGTGTTCTACGACGGCGAGGTGTGCCTCGGCGGCGGGGTGATCGAAAGCGCCTGCCCTTGGGATGCGGAGATTCAGCGCCCATGACGGACCAACAGCAACGCCTGCTCGCCCTGTGCGGCATCTTCGAGGCGGCCGCGCTGGTCGATCGGCTGGCCAAGACCGGGCAGATCAGTGAAGCACCACTGGGCTGCCTGCTGGGCAGTCTGCTGGTGCGCAACCCCCGCGACACCCTCGAGGTCTACGGCGGCGATCACTACAACCTGCGCGATGGCGCACGGGCGCTGGCCGGCGCCCTGGAGCGCAACCCGCAACAATTGCCCCGTGAAACACTGCGCTATGCCGTGGCCCTGATTGCCCTTGAGCGCCAGCTGGCCAGACGCTCCGACATGCTGCAGGTGATCGGCAGCCGCCTGCAGCAGATCGAGCAGCAGGTGGAACTGTTCGGCATCACCCACAACAACGTGATCGCCGCCTGCGCGGCGCTCTACCAGGACACCCTCAGCACCTTCCGCCAGCGCATCCAGGTGCATGGCGAGATGCGCTTCCTGCAGGACACCCGCAACGCCGAGAAGATCCGCGCCCTGCTGCTGGCCGGTATCCGCAGCGCCATGCTCTGGCGCCAGCTCGGTGGCCGGCGCTGGCAGCTGCTGCTGGGCCGCAAGCGTATGCTGGGCGACCTCTATCCGCTGCTGCGCGGCTGAACGATGAGTCTGCCTGCCTTGACGCGCCGCCAGCAGCCGCTGCGCGGTGCTGCCTTGCTGGCGCTGTCCGCACTGTTCTTCGCCCTGATGGGCGTGCTCATTCGTGAGGCCACCGCCAGCGTCAACAACGAAATGATCGTGTTCTTTCGCAACGCCGTGGGTGTGCTGTTCTTTTTGCCGTTGCTGCTGACCCGCGGACTGGCGCCGCTGCGCACGCAGCGTCCCTGGGCCCATGTCAAACGCAGTCTGTACGGGCTGGCGGCGATGTATTGCTACTTTTATGCCCTCGCCCACCTGCCGCTGACGGATGCCATGCTGTTCAGCTACGCCGCACCAGTGTTCGTGCCGCTGATTGCCAGGGTCTGGCTCAAGGAGCCCCTGACCCGGCCCATGCTCATCGCCACGGCCATCGGCTTCCTTGGCGTGGCGCTGGTGGCCAAGCCCAGCGGCGCCCTGCTCTCGGGACTGTCACTGGTCGGCCTCTGCGCAGCGCTGCTGGCAGCCTGTGCCTTTGTCTCGATCCGCGAGATGAGCGACAGCGAACCGGCGTTTCGCATCGTCTTCTGGTTCGCGCTGGTCAGTACCGTGATCTCCGCCGTGCCGCTGCTCTGGGCCTGGCAATCGCTAGCCCTGCCCCAGTGGCTGCTGCTGATCGCTGCCGGCCTGACCGCCAGCCTTGGCCAGATTGCCATGTCTCAGGCCTACAGCTGCGCGCCACCTGGCCTGATCGGGCCCGTCGCGTATCTGGCCATCGTGTTCGGCGGCCTGATCGCTTGGCTGCGCTGGGATGAGGTGCCGGGACAGGCCTCGCTGCTGGGCGCCGCACTGGTGTTTGCCGCCGGTCTGCTGCCACTGCTGTGGCGAGCGCGCCAGCGTGCCTGATTCAGTGCTGCCCGCCAGCCGCCGGCAGGCAGACCATTCATGTATAATCTGCGCCCTTTAAGTACCTGACACCTCAAGAGAACGTCCCCATGCAGCTCTCCCCGCTCACCGCAGTGTCTCCCGTCGATGGCCGCTACGGCAGCAAAACCAGCGTCCTGCGGCCGATCTTCAGCGAATTCGGCCTGATCCGTAATCGCGTCAAGGTCGAAGTGCGCTGGCTGCAGCGCCTCGCCGCGCATGCCGGCATCCCGGAAGTCGCGCCGTTCTCCGCCGAGGCCAACGCCCTGCTGAACGAACTGGCGGAGAACTTCCAGCTCGAGCACGCCGAGCGCATCAAGGAAATCGAGCGCACCACCAACCACGACGTCAAGGCCGTGGAGTACCTGCTCAAGGAGCAGGCCGCCAAGCTCCCGGAACTGGCCGCGGTCAGCGAGTTCATCCACTTCGCCTGCACCAGCGAGGACATCAACAATCTGTCCCACGCGCTGATGCTGCGCGAAGGCCGCGACCATGTGCTGCTGCCGCTGATGCGCCAGCTGACTGACGCGATCCGCGCCCTCGCCGTGCAGTTCGCCGAGGTGCCGATGCTGTCGCGCACTCACGGCCAGCCGGCCTCGCCGACCACCCTCGGCAAGGAACTGGCCAACGTGGTCTACCGCCTCGAGCGGCAGATCGCCCAGGTCGCCGCTGTGCCACTGCTCGGCAAGATCAACGGCGCCGTCGGCAACTACAACGCACACCTGTCGGCCTACCCGCAGATCGACTGGGAAGCCAACGCTCGCGCGTTCATCGAAGGCGACCTCGGCCTGGCCTGGAACCCCTACACCACCCAGATCGAGCCGCACGACTACATCGCCGAGCTGTTTGATGCCATCGCCCGCTTCAACACCATCCTGATCGATTTTGATCGCGACGTGTGGGGCTACATCTCCCTCGGCTACTTCAAGCAGAAGACCGTGGCCGGCGAGATCGGCTCCTCGACCATGCCGCACAAGGTCAACCCGATCGACTTCGAGAACTCCGAAGGCAACCTGGGCATCGCCAACGCTCTGCTGCAGCACCTGGCCAGCAAGCTGCCGATCTCCCGCTGGCAGCGCGACCTGACCGACTCCACCGTGCTGCGCAACCTCGGTGTCGGCCTGGCGCACAGCGTCATTGCCTATGAGGCCAGCCTCAAGGGCATCGGCAAGCTGGAGCTGAACGCCGCTCGCGTCGCCGAAGATCTGGACAATTGCTGGGAAGTGCTCGCCGAGCCGGTGCAGACCGTGATGCGCCGCTACGCGGTGGAGAACGCCTACGAGAAGCTCAAGGAGCTGACCCGCGGCAAGGGCATCAGCGCCGAGG
>CAZFFB010000123.1:4952-6482 GCA_964517735.1 uncultured Pseudomonas sp. | reverse complement strand
GCCAGCAGCACCTTGTACAGCGCGTAGAGCTGACGCAGGTGCGGCACCAGGTGCGGCATCTGCTGGCGGATGAACTTCGCCTCGGTGGAGTTTGGTCGCTCCAGCAGCTGACTGACCTTGGTGTAGGTGAGCCGCGCATGGGAGTTGATCACGGCCTCGCAGAAGCGATAACCAGTCAGTTCGCCCTGACGGGACACGGTCATCTCGCAGACCATCGCCAGACGATCCACCAGCGGATTGAGCGAGCACAAACCGTTGGACAGCGCCTCGGGCAGCATCGGGATCACCCGCTCGGGGAAGTACACCGAGTTGCCGCGCTCAAGCGCCTCGGCATCCAGCGCCGAGCCGACCTTGACGTAATGAGAGACGTCGGCGATAGCGACGAACAGCCGCCAGCCCCCGCCCTCGATGGCTTCGGCATAGACGGCATCATCAAAGTCGCGGGCATCCTCGCCATCGATGGTGACAAAAGGCAATGCACGCAGGTCGATGCGCTTTTCCTTGTCCTTGTCGTCCACTTCCGGCTTGAGCTTCTTCGCCTCCTTGAGCACGGCCTCCGGCCAGACGTGGGGGAGATCATGGCTGCGCAGGGCCACTTCGATCTCCATGCCGGGTGCCATATAATCACCCAGCACTTCAACGACCTCACCCTGCGCCTGGCGGAAGGCCGTCGGCCAGACCTCGATACGCGCCTGAACGAACTGGCCATGCCGCGCCTGCCCCTGCTTGCCGGGCGCAACCAGCACCTGCTGCTGGATCTTCGGATTGTCCGCCACCACGCTGGCGATGCCGTTCTCCTCGAAGAAGCGCCCGACCAGCGTCTCGTGAGCACGCTCAAGCACCTCGACCAGCGCGCCTTCACGACGACCACGGCGATCAAGTCCGGCGATACGCGCCAGAGCGATATCACCGTCAAACACCAGACGCATCTGCGCCGGACTCAAAAACAGGTCGTCACTGCCATCGTCGGGAATCAGGAAGCCGAAGCCGTCACGATGCCCACTGACACGACCACGGATCAGGTCGAGCTTGTCCACCGGGGCGTAGGCGCCACGACGGGTATAGATGAGTTGACCGTCGCGCTCCATGGCGCGCAGGCGGCGGCGCAAAGCCTCCTCGGCTTCCTCGCCGCTCAGACCCAGCTCCTCAAAGAGCTGGGTACGGGTTGCCGGCGCACCGCGCTCGGCCAAATGTGCGAGGATCAGCTCGCGACTGGGAATGGGGTTGTCGTACTTCTCCGCCTCGCGGGCGGCCTCGGGATCGAGGGTTTGCCAATCGGCCATGTGTCGGTATTCACCTTGTGTTGTCTTGCGTATATAGCTGGGCGCTATTGAAACGCGAAAATGCCCGGCGGGTCAGTCGTTGAGGCAATAAATTTTTTCGCATCAGGGGTTTACAAGCGCTCGGAGGCAACCTTATGATGCGCGCCCACAGCAGCAGTGACCCTGCATGCTGTAACGATAGAGCAGATGAGTAATCATTGCACTATTTGCCCAGGTGGCGGAATTGGTAGACGCGCTGGTTTCAGGT
>CAZFFB010000123.1:0-4852 GCA_964517735.1 uncultured Pseudomonas sp. | reverse complement strand
ATCAGTGGTGGCAACACCGTGGAAGTTCGAGTCTTCTCCTGGGCACCAATTCCAAGCAGACACGCATGTGGATGCTTGCAGTAAAGAAGCAGTCAGGCTTCGCTTGCAACAGCAGACATGGCACGCCCAGGTGGCGGAATTGGTAGACGCGCTGGTTTCAGGTATCAGTGGTGGCAACACCGTGGAAGTTCGAGTCTTCTCCTGGGCACCAATTCCAAAAGAACCGGATCGAAAGATCCGGTTTTTTTTCGCCCGTAAAAATACAGATGTTCAGCACGCAGCGTCCCGCCGGCAGATTGCTGGCTGAAAAGTGCAGCGCAGAAAAAAGGCCGCATCAGCGGCCTTTTTTCGGACACCTCACACCTCAGGCGTAAGGATGACGCAGCACGATGGTCTCGTTGCGATCCGGGCCCGTGGAGACGATATCAATCGGCGCACCGACCAGCTCTTCCACGCGCTTGAGGTAGGCGCGGGCATTGGCCGGCAGCTCATCGAGAGAGCGGGCACCGACGGTGGATTCACTCCAGCCGGGCATTTCCTCATAGACCGGTACCAGACCGACATAGCTGTCAGCGTCAGTCGGCGCATCGCTCATCAGCTCGCCAGCGGCATTCTTGTAGGCCACACACAGCTTGACGGTTTCCAGACCATCCAGCACATCGAGCTTGGTCAGGCACAGACCGGAAACCGAGTTGATCTCGATGGCACGACGCAGGATCACTGCATCGAACCAGCCACAGCGACGGGCACGACCGGTGGTTGAGCCAAACTCATGACCCTTCTCGGCCAGGCGCGCACCGACTGCATCGAACAGCTCGGTGGGGAACGGACCGGAGCCGACACGGGTGGTGTAGGCCTTGGTGATGCCGAGGATGTAGTCCAGATACAGCGGACCGACGCCGGAGCCGGTGGCCACGCCGCCCGCGGTGGTGCTGGAGCTGGTCACATAGGGATAGGTGCCGTGGTCGACATCCAGCAGCGAGCCCTGGGCACCCTCGAACATGATGCAGGCACCGGCCTTGCGCAGTTCGTGCAGGCGCGCAGTGACATCGAGCACCATCGGCTTGAGGATGTCGGCATAAGCCAGGGCATCGGCGAGGGTCTTCTCGACGTCGACCGGCTCGGCCTTGTAGAAGTTCTGCAGCATGAAGTTGTGGTACTCCATCAGCTCACGCAGCTTCTTCTCGAAACGCTCGGGGTTGAACAGGTCACCGATGCGCAGGCCACGGCGGGCCACCTTGTCCTCGTAGGCCGGGCCGATGCCGCGACCGGTGGTGCCGATCTTGCCTTCCGAGCGGGCCGCCTCGCGTGCCTGATCAAGAGCCACATGGTAGGGCAGGATCAGGGTGCAGGCCGGGCTGATGCGCAGGCGCTCGCGCACCGGCACGCCCTTCTCTTCCAGTTTGGTGATTTCCTTGAGCAGCGCGTCCGGCGCCACTACCACGCCGTTGCCGATCAGGCACTGCACGTTATCGCGCAGGATGCCGGACGGAATCAGGTGCAGGACGGTCTTCTCGCCATCGATCACCAGGGTGTGACCGGCGTTATGCCCCCCCTGGTAGCGGACCACGGCTGCCGCCTGATCGGTCAGCAGATCGACGATCTTGCCCTTGCCCTCATCACCCCACTGGGTGCCCAGGACTACGACATTCTTACCCATAAAACGTGTCCCCTCACGGAAGGTCGATACCGGCGCCAGGCCGGTGCAAAAAACTCAGGAGGCCAGCGGCGAAACCTGCCAGCCACCTTCCTGGAAAATCAGTTGCCCGCTGCAGCCGGCCTGCTCGGCAGCGCTGAGGGTCTGCCCTGGCAGCGCCTGCACCACGCGCACCCCCTGACGGCGCAGCGTCTGCACGGCCTGCCAGAGTGCCTCATCGGCCTGTGCCGGCGCCCAGACACCCCCGGATACCGGCGCAACAATGCCATCGCCCAGCGTTATCAGCGTCTGCAGATCGGTCGAGAACCCGGTGGCCGGACGCGCACGCCCAAAATCAGCACCGATGTCATCGTAACGACCGCCCTGAGCAATCGCCTGCCCCATGCCCGGCACGAACGCTGCGAACACCACACCGGTGTGGTAGTGATAGCCACGCAGCTCACCCAGATCGAAATACAGTGGCAGCTGCGGATAACGGACCGCCAGCACATCCGCCAGCTGCTCGAGCCCCTGCAAGGCCTCGAGCACGGCAGACGGTGCTCCAGCCAGCCGCTCGCGCGCCACAGCCAGCACTTCACGCCCGCCGCAGAGTTCGGCCAGCGCCCGCAGCATGCCGGCCAGTTGTGCCGGCAGAGGCGCCGTCAGCGCCTCGACTTCGTCGACGGCCTTGCGCTGCAGCGCATCGAACAGCTGCTGCTCGACCTCATCGCAGAGGCCGGCCGCACGGGCCAGCCCGCGGTAGATGCCGACATGCCCAAGATCCATGTGCACCTGGGTAATTCCTGCCAGCGCCAGCACTTCCAGCATCAGGCAGATGATCTCGCTGTCACTGTCGGCACTGGCATCACCGTACAGCTCGGCACCAATCTGGATCGGGCTGCGCGAGAGCGCCAGCGGGCATGCAGGACACTGCCGGCATAGCAGAGCCGGCTCGGCCCTTCACGGCGCAGGGTATGAGCATCGAGCCGCGCCACTTGCGGAGTGATATCGGCACGAAAGCCCATCTGCCGGCCGGACAGCGGATCCGTGACCTTGAAGGTGCGCAGCTGCAGGTCCTGACCGGCCCCGGTCAGCAGCGACTCGAGATATTCGATATGCGGGGTAATGACCAGGTCATAGCCCCAGTTGCGAAACAGATCCAGCACCTGACGGCGCGCCGCCTCGATGCGGGCAGCCTCCGCAGGCAGCACGTCCTCGATTCCATCCGGCAGCAGCCAGCGATCCAGCGTTGCCATATTGCCCCTCCCCTTTCAGCCGGGCGATCTATTCAACGAAGCCAGTAGAGCAGGCTAGCGCCCAGCAGCATGCTGGTCAGCCCGATGGCGCGCAGCGCACGGTCATCAAGCTGCGCCAGCGTGATAACCGCCTCGCGCCAGCCCCGCGGCCACAGGAAGGGCAGGATGCCTTCCAGCACCAGCAGCAGTGACAGCGCGATTCCAAATTCTTGCCACATGGTTCCCGCAGACGCAAAAAAGCCGGGAAATCCCGGCTGCCGCATGATAACACGTTTTACCCAGGGTTATCCCGACGGCTGCAACGGCAGCCGTCGGGATGCAGGCTCAGCGACTGGGCTGCTGCATGTAACGGAAGAATTCGCTCTTTGGATCCAGCACCAGCACGTCGCGCTTGTCCGAGAAGCTCTCGCGATAGGCCTGCAGGCTGCGGTAGAAGGCGTAGAACTCCGCATCCTGGCTATAGGCGGCAGCATAGATCGCAGCGGCCTGAGCATCGCCATCACCGCGGGTCTCCTCGGCCTCACGGAAGGCCTCGGCCAGCAGCACGCGGCGCTGACGGTCAGCATCGGCACGAATGCCCTCAGCCAGCTCACGCCCCTTGGCGCGGTGCTCACGCGCTTCACGCTCACGCTCGGTACTCATCCGCTCGAACACACTGCGGTTGACCTCTCGGGGCAGGTCAATGGCCTTGACCCGTACATCCAGCACCTCGATGCCCAGCTCGCGGCGCGCCATGCGATCCAGCGACTGGGTAATGTCCGCCATCAGCGCATCACGCTCGCCAGACACCACCTCATGCAGGGTACGCTTGCCGAACTGATCGCGCAGGCCCGCCTCAAGGCGACGAGCCAGACGCTCGTCGGCGATCTGCTTGATCCCCGAGGTCGCCGTGTAGAAGCGCTCGGCATCGGCAACCCGCCACTTGGCATACGAGTCGACCATCACCGCCTTCTTCTCCAGCGTCAGGAAGCGCTGGGTCGGCGTATCCAGGGTCAGCAGGCGGGCATCAAACTTGCGCACCTGGTTGACGTAGGGAATCTTCACATGCAGGCCAGGCTGCACGTTTGGCTCGACGATCTTGCCGAACTGCAGCAGCACCGCACGTTCGGTCTGCAGAACGATGTAAAAGCAGTTCCAGGCGACCAGCCCCAGCACGGCGGCGGCGACCAGAGTGATCAGCGACTTGTTGCCCATCAGCGGCTCTCCCTCGAACGCAGTTCACGCTGCGGATCGACGGCAGGACGCAGCGTACTGGCCGCACCGGTCTGCGCCGGCGGCGGCAGGCTGCTGCCGGCAGGCGCTACAGCACCGCGTCCATCCATCATCTTGTCCAGCGGCAGATAGAGCAGGTTGTTCTGCCCCTCACCACCACTCACCAGCACCTTGCTGGTATTGCCCAGCACTTCCTGCATGGTGTCCAGATAGAGGCGCTCGCGCGTCACCTCCGGCGCCTTGCGGTACTCGACCAGCAGACGGTTGAAACGCTCGGCTTCACCGCGCGCCCGGGCCACCACTTCCTCACGGTAACCGTTGGCTTCCTCGAGCAGACGCTGGGCCTGACCACGGGCCTCGGGAATCACGCCGTTGGCATAGGCTTCAGCCTGATTCTTCTCGCGCTGTTCATCCTCGCGGGCACGGATCACATCATCGAAGGCATCCTGCACCTCACGAGGCGCTGCGGCGCTCTGGATGTTGACCTGGGTAACGGTGATGCCGCTCTTGTATGTATCAAGGAAGCGCTGCAGACGCTCGCGCACTTCGGCGGCCATCTGTTCACGGCCCTCGGTCAATACGCGGTCCATCGAGGTGGAGCCGGCGACGTGGCGCAGCGCGCTGTCGGTGGCATGCTGCAGGCTCAGCTCAGGCTGATCGACATTGAGCACGAATTCCTGCAGGTTGCTGACCCGGTACTGTACGGTCAGCGGCACCTCGATGATGTTCTCGTCCTCGGTGAGCATCT
>CAZFFB010000122.1:0-6520 GCA_964517735.1 uncultured Pseudomonas sp. | reverse complement strand
AGTGTCAGTGTGGCGGATGCGGTCAAGTCTTACCTGTTCAACAGCCAGTTGCTGGCGCGTGACGACGGCTCGTTGCTGTTGCTGGTGCCGCAGGAGTGCCGCGAACAAACGGCGGTGTGGGCGTTTCTCGAGGAACTGCTGGCCGCTGACAACCCGATCCGCACCCTGGAGGTGGTGGACCTGCGCCAGAGCATGCGCAACGGCGGCGGTCCGGCCTGCCTGCGCCTGTGCATCGAGCTGACCGATGCCGAGCGCGCCGCGCTGCATCCCGGCGCGCTGCTCGATGCCGGGCGCTGTACGCAGCTGGAGGACTGGGTGCGCCGCCATTACCGAGACTGCCTGTCGCCGAGCGATCTGGCTGACCCGCAACTACTGGTCGAGACGCGCACAGCGCTGGACGAACTCACGCAAATCCTTAAGCTGGGCGCCATCTACCCGTTCCAGCAGCCCTGAGAGTGCCGCCATGACCGAAAGCCTGCCCCTGATCCTTGAAGACGCCCAAGGCCTGCGTCGCGAAACCCACAGTGCCCGCCTGGCGATCCGCCTCGACGGTCGCGAGCTGTGGCTGGAGGCGGACGGTCGTGGCGGGCTGATGATCTATGCCGAATCGGTGGAGGGCGAGAGCGATATCCCGCTGCTGGTGGTGCGTCCGCAGGCGGTCAACCAGCTGTCGCTGGCGGTGGAGCTGGAGCCGATCGAGGCCCTTGACTACGACGCTCAGGAACACGATCACGAACACGGTGACGACTGCGGCTGCAGCACGCACTGAAGCCTGTTTCCCCGACTGCAAAGGAGTCATGGCCATGTTAGCGCTGGGACGACTGCTCGAACTGACCCTTGGCGAGCGCGAGCCTGCGGAAAAGATCCAGCTCTGCCATGACGGCACCCGCCTGCAGTGGAAGGCCGAAGGTGTCCTGCTGATCACTCCGCCGGCCGGCCGCGATGGCGGTACCGATCTGCTCTTGTCGGCCGGGATTCACGGCAACGAGACGGCGCCCGTCGAACTGCTGGAGCGCCTGCTGCACCGCATCGCCGGAGGTCAGCTGCTCCCGGCCTGTCGTCTGCTGCTGGTTCTGGGCAATCCGCTGGCGCTGCGCCGTGGCGAGCGCTATGTGCAGCACGACCTCAATCGTCTGTTTGGCGGCGCCCATGAGGCGGTCAGCGCGCTGGAGTCGCTGCGCGCGGCGCAGCTTGAGCAGCAGGTGCTGGGTTTTTTTGCCGACGACAGTCGCTCGCGCCTGCACCTTGACCTGCACACCGCCCTGCGCGCCTCGCGGATCGAGCAGTTCGCCCTGCGTCCCTGCAGTCCCCAGCCGGTGGCTCCAGGCCTGCTGGCGCTGCTGCACGCGGCGGGCATCGGGGCGCTGCTGCAGAACAATCGTCCGGCCGCAACCTTCAGTGCCTTTACCGCTACCCGCTGCGCTGCCGATGCCCTGACCCTTGAGCTCGGCCTGGCGCGGCCTTTTGGTAATAATCCACCCGCGGCGCTGGCACGGGTACAGGCCAGCCTTGAGGCGCTGATCGAGGCGCGCGCGCTGCCTGCGGCTGAGGGGCCTTCGCTGCAGCATTTTCGTATCGCCGATGAGCTGATCCGGCTCAGTCCGTCGTTTCGCCTGCATCTGGCCGATGATCTGCCCAACTTCGCCGAGCTCGAAGCGGGCAGCCTGCTGGCCGAGGATGCCGAGGGGCGCTGCTGGCGTGTCGAACAGGCCAATGCTCGCATTGTCTTTCCCAATCCGCGCGTGGCGGTCGGGCAGCGGGCCGGGTTGATCGTGGTGCCGGCCTGATGCGCCTATCAGGACCATAGAGCCTGCCGATGCGCGCAACAGATGCTTGTCTATATAATCACCGGCTTTGCCGGCCAGGCCCGACCGCAGTCTTGCGAGAAAAATTGATGAAAAGCGCAGAAATCCGTGAAGCCTTCCTCCGCTTCTTCGAAGAAAAGGGGCACACCCGTGTCGCCTCCAGTTCGCTGATCCCGGCGAATGATCCGACCCTGTTGTTCACCAACGCCGGCATGAATCAGTTCAAGGACTGCTTCCTTGGCCTTGAGAAGCGCGGCTACACCCGCGCCACCACCAGCCAGAAATGCGTGCGCGCCGGCGGCAAGCACAACGATCTGGAAAACGTCGGCTACACCGCCCGCCACCACACCTTCTTCGAGATGCTGGGCAACTTCAGCTTCGGCGACTATTTCAAGCGCGATGCCATTCATTACGCCTGGGAGTTCCTCACCTCGCCCACGTGGCTGGGCCTGCCGAAAGAGAAACTGATGGTCACCGTCTACGCCAGCGACGACGAGGCCTTCGACATCTGGAACAAGGAAGTCGGCATGCCGGCCGAGAAGATCGTGCGCATCGGCGACAACAAGGGTGCGCCCTATGCCTCGGACAACTTCTGGGCGATGGGCGACACCGGCCCGTGCGGCCCCTGCACCGAGATCTTCTTCGACCACGGCGAGCACATCTGGGGCGGCCCGCCCGGCTCGCCCGAGGAGGATGGCGACCGCTTCATCGAGATCTGGAACAACGTGTTCATGCAGTTCAACCGCACCGCCGATGGTGTACTGCACCCGCTGCCGGCGCCGAGCGTGGATACCGGCATGGGCCTTGAGCGCATCTCCGCGGTGATGCAGAAGGTACATGCCAACTACGAGATCGACCTGTTCCAGCACCTGCTGAGCGCCTCGGCAACGGCGATCGGCTGCGCCAATGACGGCGCACCGTCGCTGAAGGTGGTGGCCGATCACATCCGCTCCTGCAGCTTCCTGATTGCCGATGGCGTGACGCCCTCGAACGAGGGGCGCGGTTATGTGCTGCGCCGGATCATTCGCCGCGCCTGCCGCCATGGCAACAAGCTGGGCGCCCGCGGAGCCTTCTTCCACAAGATCGTCGCCGCCCTGGTGGCCGAAATGGGCGCTGCCTATCCGGAGCTCAAGTCCCAGCAGGCGCAGATCGAGCGGGTGCTGAAGAACGAGGAGGAGCAGTTTGCCAAGACCCTGGAGCAGGGCCTGAAGATCCTCGAGCAGGATCTGGCAGACCTCAAAGGCAGCGTGATCCCGGGCGATGTGCTGTTCAAGCTCTATGACACCTATGGCTTCCCGGTCGATCTGACCGCCGACATTGCCCGCGAGCGCGGGCTGACGGTTGATGAGGATGGCTTCGAGCGTGAGATGCAGGCCCAGCGTGAGCGCGCCCGCTCAGCCAGCGCCTTTGCCGTGGACTACAACAGCCTGCTCAAGATCGAGGCCGAAACGCTGTTCACCGGCTATGACGGCACCTTCGGTCAGGGCCGCGTGCTGGCACTGTTGCGTGAGGGCGAGCGCGTCGAACAGCTGGGCGAGGGCGAGGCCGGGGTGGTGGTGCTGGACCGTACACCGTTCTACGCCGAGTCCGGTGGTCAGGTGGGTGATTGCGGTTACCTGAATGACGCCGAGGGCGTGCGCTTTGATGTGCGCGATACCACCAAGGCGGGCGGTGCGTACCTGCATCATGGTGTGGTGGCCGAGGGCAGCTTGCGGGTCGGTCAGGTGCTCGAGGCGCAGGTCGATGGTTCGGTACGCGGTGCCACCGCCCTCAACCATTCGGCGACGCACCTGCTGCATGCCGCGCTGCGTCAGGTGCTTGGCGAGCATGTGCAGCAGAAAGGCTCGCTGGTCAACAGTCAGCGCCTGCGCTTTGACTTCAGCCACTTCGAGGCGATCAGTCCCGAGCAGATCAGGGCGCTGGAAGCACGGGTCAACGCCGAGATCCGCCGCAACAGTGCGGTGGAGATCGAGGAGACTGATATCGCTACGGCCAAGGCCAGGGGTGCGATGGCACTGTTTGGCGAGAAGTACGGCGATCGCGTGCGGGTACTGACCATGGGCGAGGGCTTCTCCGTCGAGCTGTGCGGCGGCATTCATGCCAAGCGTACTGGCGACATCGGCCTCTTGAAGATTGTCAGCGAGGGGGGCGTAGCCGCAGGCGTGCGCCGGATCGAAGCGGTCACCGGTGTCGGTGCGCTGGAGTACCTGAGCTGTGCCGAGGAGCAGCTCAAGGAGGCGGCCGCACTGGTCAAGGGCTCGCGGGACAACCTCCTGGACAAGCTCGCCGGTGTGCTGGAGCGCAATCGCCAGCTGGAAAAGGAGCTGGAGCAGCTCAAGGCCAAGGCGGCCAGTGCTGCCGGTGACGATCTGGCCAGCTCGGCGATCGAGGTCAATGGCATCAAGGTACTCTCTGCGCGCCTCGACGGGATGGATGGCAAGGCGCTGCTGGCGCTGGTTGATCAGCTGAAGAACAAGCTGGGCAGCGCGGTGATCCTGCTCGGTGGCGAGCTGGACGGCAAGGTGGTACTGGTTGCTGGCGTTACCCAGGATCTGACCGGACGCTTCAAGGCTGGCGAGCTGATGAAGCAAGCCGCAGCGGCAGTGGGCGGCAAGGGCGGCGGTCGTCCGGACATGGCCCAGGGTGGCGGCGTTGCCACCGGCCAGCTGGGTGAGGCACTGGCACTGGCCGAGGCGCTGGTACGCACGGCGTCCTGATCCGTCCGGCAGGGGAGCGCCGGCTGCGGCGCCTTCCCCGGATAGCACGGGATGCAGACAGTGCGCTGCATCCCCTTTTCTTGCGCACAGGCGACACGCACATGGCATTGATCGTACAGAAGTTCGGCGGTACCTCAGTGGGCAGCATCGAGCGCATTGCGCAGGTCGCCGACAAGGTGAAACGCTTTCGCGAGGCCGGCCATGACATTGTGGTGGTTGTCTCGGCGATGAGCGGTGAGACCAACCGGCTGATCGATCTGGCCCGGCAGATCATGCCGCAGCCGGATCCGCGTGAAATGGATGCGATCATTTCCACCGGCGAGCAGGTCACCATCGGCCTGCTGAGCATGGCGCTGATCCAGCGTGGTGTGCCGGCCGTGTCCTTTACGGGCAGTCAGGTACGTATTCTTACCGACAGTGCCCATACCAAGGCGCGGATCCTGGAGATTGATGAGCGGCGGATTCGCACTGAGCTGGCGGCCGGACGGGTGGTTGTGGTGGCGGGTTTTCAGGGCGTCGATGCCCAGAACAACATCACAACCCTTGGTCGCGGCGGATCCGACACCACCGGGGTGGCGCTGGCGGCGGCGCTCAAGGCCGACGAATGCCAGATCTATACCGATGTCGATGGTGTCTACACCACGGATCCGCGTGTCGTGCCCCGGGCCCGGCGCCTTGAGCGCATCACCTTCGAGGAGATGCTGGAGCTGGCCAGCCTCGGCTCCAAGGTGCTGCAGATCCGCTCCGTGGAGTTTGCCGGCAAGTACAATGTGCCGCTGCGCGTACTGCATAGCTTCAAAGAGGGGCCAGGTACCCTCATTACCCTCGACGATCAGGAGAGTGCCATGGAACAACCGATCATTTCCGGGATCGCCTTCAACCGTGATGAGGCCAAGCTGACCATCCGCGGCGTACCGGACATGCCGGGTGTGGCGTTCCGCATCCTCGGGCCGATCAGTGCGGCTAACATCGAGGTGGACATGATCGTGCAGAATGTTGCGCATGATCGCACCACCGACTTTACCTTCACCGTACACCGCAATGAGTACGACAAGGCCTTGAGCGTGCTGCAGCAGACCGCGACAGCTCTGGGTGCTGGCGAGGTGCTGGGAGACACCGGCATTGCCAAAGTGTCGATCGTGGGGGTCGGCATGCGCTCCCATGCGGGTGTGGCCAGCCGTATGTTCGAGGCCCTGGCCGGGGAAAATATCAATATCCAGATGATCTCCACCTCGGAGATCAAGGTCAGCGTGGTCATCGAGGAGAAGTACCTCGAGCTGGCCGTGCGTGCCCTGCACAGTGCATTCGAACTGGACGCACCGATCCGTACGGACGAGTGACGCCCGACCGGCAGAAAGATGTGCCATATGGCGTCTTTTTGTCACCTCTGACTGCGTTGCGCCTGCACAGGCGGTAATCGTGGTCAATACTGGACACAATCTCCGGCTGTCTCGGTAGCCGGGCGTTGCGTCATCTCTTGCAGACAGTGGTCCTGAAATAGACGAAACAAGGAGAAAGGGAATGCTTATTCTGACTCGCCGCGTAGGTGAAACCCTGATGGTCGGTGATGATGTCACCGTGACGGTGCTGGGCGTCAAAGGCAACCAGGTGCGCATAGGCGTCAACGCGCCGAAGGAGGTCGCGGTACACCGCGAAGAAATCTATCAGCGCATCCAGAAAGAGAAGGGTGACGAATCAACCCATTGATTCTTTTTCGATTTTTAGCAAATAAAGCTTTGCAAACGGGGTTCGCTGAAGTATAGTACGCCCCGTGTTGCGGAGAGGTGGCCGAGTGGCCGAAGGCGCTCCCCTGCTAAGGGAGTACACCTCAAAAGGGTGTCGGGGGTTCGAATCCCCCCCTCTCCGCCATTTTCCTTACTGTCGCTTATGTGATGGTATCGGAGCCTGAAATCAGGCAATCCCACGCACTCGTAGCTCAGCTGGATAGAGTACCTGGCTACGAACCAGGCGGTCGGGGGGTCGAATGCTCCCGAGTGC
>CAZFFB010000121.1:0-6546 GCA_964517735.1 uncultured Pseudomonas sp. | reverse complement strand
GGGCCGACATGCCGATGGCCGCCCAGCCCGGCGTCACCCAGCCGATGGCGGCAAACGGCAGGATCAGCCCGTTATACAGGCAGGCCCAGGTGATGTTTTCGACGATGATCCGCCGGGTGCGCCTGGCCACTTCAAGGGCTTCCACCAGACTGTCCAGACGGTTGCTGAGCAGTACGGCATCGGCATTGGTCTTGGCCAGATCGGTGGCGCTGCCCATCGCCACGCTGATGTCGGCACCCGCCAGCACGGGCACGTCGTTGACGCCATCACCCAGCATCAGCACGCGCCGGCCCTGGCGGTGCAGCGTCTGTAACACGGCCAGCTTGTCATCCGGGGTCAGGCCGCCGCGGGCATCAGGGATGCCCAGCTCGCGAGCGACGCTCTCCACCATCGGTGAGCGATCACCAGAGAGCAGCAATATCTGCCAGCCACGCTGGTGGGCAGCATCGATCAGGATCCGGGCGTCTTCACGCAAGCGATCATCGAGGCGCAGCCAGGCCAGCGGCTGGTGTTCATTGCCCAGCAGCAGCCACTGCCCGGAGGTCTCGGGTATCGCCGGCGGCGGGCTGGCGCTGAGCGCGCAGACAAAGCCGGCCTCGCCGATGCGCAGGGTCTGGCCGTCGATGCGCCCCTCAAGGCCCTTGCCGGGCTCGCTGCGTACCGCTTCGGCCACCAACGGCGAGCGGCCGAAGGCGCGGGCAATCGGGTGTTCGGAGCGGTTTTCCAGTGCCGCTGCCAGGCGCAGGCAGGTGTCCTGGTCCAGTGCGGCCAGTGGACGCACCTCGCGCAGGACCAGCCGTCCCTCGGTGAGGGTGCCCGTCTTGTCGACGATCAGGGTATCGACATGGTTGAGGCTTTCCAGCACATGACCACGGGTCACCAGCAGGCCCAGACCATGCAGGCTGCCGGTGGCGGTGGTCAGCGCGGTGGGGGTGGCCAGCGACAGGGCGCAAGGGCAGGTGGCGACCAGCAAGGCCAGCACGATCCAGAAGGCCCGCTCACTGTCGATCTGCCACCAGATCAGCCCGAGCACGGCGGCCACCAGCAGCACGATGATCAGAAACCACTGGGAAACCCGGTCGGCCAGTTCAGCCAGGCGCGGCTTGTCGGCCTGAGCCCGCTCGAGCAGGCGGACGATGGCCGACAGACGGGTCTGCTCGCCGAGCGCTTGCACCTCGATGGTCAGCGGGCTTTCCACGTTCAGGGTTCCACCGGTGACATGCTGTCCGCGGCTACGCGGCTGAGGCAGGTATTCACCGGTGAGCAGGGATTCATCAATGCTCGAATGGCCGTCGATGATGCGTGCATCAGCCGGAATCACCGCACCTGGCGGCACCAGCACGTGATCCCCAATCCTGAGCTCGCTCAGCAGAATACGCTGGCTGTTGCCCCCGGCATCCAGACGCAGGCAGGAAGCCGGCAGCAGGTTGACCAGCTGGGCGGTGACCTGGGCGGTGCGCTCGCGGGCCCGCCGCTCCAGATAGCGCCCGGCCAGCAGGAACAGGGTGAACATGCCCACCGCATCGAAATACAGCTCGCCGCTACCGGTGACCGTCGACCAGATACCGGCCAGATAGGCGCCGCCGATCGCCAGCGAGACCGAGACATCCATGGTCAGATGGCGGGTGCGCAGGTCGCGCAAGGCGCCGCGGAAGAACGGCCCGCAGCAGTAGAAGACAATCGGCGTGGTGAGGATCAGGCTGGTCCAGCGCAGGATCACGTCAAAGCTGTGGCTGAGGTCGAGGTTGAACTCGGGCCAGGTGGCCATCGAGGCCATCATCACCTGCATCCACAGCAGGCCGGCCACGCCCAGCTGACGCATGGTGCGGCGGTTTTCCTGGTGCATGCGCTCGGCAGCAGCGTCGGGCTGATAGGGGTGAGCGGCGTAGCCGATCCGCCGCAGTTCCGCCAGCAACTGGCTGAGGGGCAGCTGGCTGCCCTGCCATTCGACCTGCAGACGGTGGTTGGAGAGATTGAGGTGCGCACTGACTACGCCGGGCAGCTTGCGCAAATGGTGCTCGATCAGCCAGCCACAGGCGGCGCAGCTGATGCCCTCGATGAGCAAGGCGGTTTCCTGGGTGTCACCGTGCTGTTCGACCAGCTGCTGCTGGACATCGGGCCGGTCATAGAGGGCCAGCTCATCGCTCAGAACCCGCGGCAGTGCTTCGGGGTTGGCAGCGGTTTCGCTGCGGTGACGGTAGTAACTTTCAAGGCCGCCGGCCACGATCGCCTCGGCCACTGCCTGACAGCCCGGGCAGCACATCGCCCGGGACTCGCCCAGCACCACAGCCTTGAAGGCACTGCCTTCGGGGACTGGCAGGCCACAGTGGTAACAAGGTTGCAGGGCGCTCATCACCGCCGGGCTCAGGGGGTCAGCTCGATCGGTCGGCGATCCTCGAGGATGCGCTCCTCATACAGTCGCCAATCCTCACCACCTTCCTGACCGATCAGTTCGACAAAGCGCCGCCCACGTACCACATCCTGCATCTGGCCGCTGTACAGGCCGGCCTGACCGGCCACCGGCTGCAGAATGACACGCCGGTCACGCTCGGGCTGGGTCGGGGAGATCAGGTTGAGGACCAGCTGCGCAGGCTGGCTGATGCCGGACAGCTGCAGCTCGGCAGTGCCGCGCTCCTCATCCAGCACCAGCTCGGCCTGCATGCCAAGACGCTCCGCCAGCTGCTCACGTTGCAAGGAGGTGTTGATGCCCTTGCCGACGTCGTAATAGTTGTCGGCCACCATGGCTACCGGGTTCTTGATCGCAATCACCAGCAGGCTGGTGCCCAGCACCACGGAGCTGCCGAGGATGGCGATGACGAACCAGGCCCAGGGTTGCGTGTACCAGCGGGTGGGAGTCTCGGTCGGTTGCATGCAGCGCTCTCGTCAACGGACGCGCGGGCCGATGAAGCGGCTTTCGGCGTCAAAGGTTTGGCCGGGAAGATCAGCAGCCTGGATTGTAAAGAGAATCTCGTTGGTACTGGAAGGCAGCTGCTGCGGGTCGATGGACAGTTCCACCGGCACCGAGAGAATTTCGCCGGCTGCAGCACGTACTTCACGGCGTCCTTCAAAGATCAGGCCGTCGAGACCTTCCACGGCGATGGTGTACAGGTGATCGCGCTGATCCTTGTTCATGATCTTCAGGGTGTAGACGTTCTCGATGCGTCCCTGCTCGTTCTCACGGTACAGCACGCGGTCCTTGATCACGTCGAGTTCGGCCAGCGGGCGCTGTACCAGTGCAACGGTGAAGGCACTGACCATCACCAGCAGGGCAATCGCATAGCCGATCAGGCGCGGGCGGGCGAGGTGTGTCTGCTGACCGCTGAGATTGTGCTCGGTGGTGTAGCGCACCAGGCCTTTGGGGTAGTTCATCTTCTCCATGATGCTGTCGCAGGCATCGATACAGGCGGCACAGCCGATGCAGGCAATCTGCAGCCCGTTACGGATATCGATACCGGTCGGGCAGACATGTACGCACATCTTGCAGTCGATGCAGTCGCCAAGATTCTGCGTCTTCAGATCAGTATCCTTCTTGCGCTGGCCGCGGGGTTCGCCGCGTGCGGTGTCGTAGGAGACGATCAGGGTGTCCTTGTCGAACATCACGCTCTGGAAGCGCGAGTAGGGACACATGTGGATGCACACCTGCTCGCGCATCCAGCCGGCATTGCCGTAGGTGGCGAGGGTGAAGAACCCGAACCAGAACAGTGCCCAGCCCTCGATATTGAAGGTGAGCAGATCAATGGTCAGCTGGCGAATCGGTGTGAAGTAGCCTACGAAGGTCAGGGCGGTGACCGCGGCGATCAGCAGCCAGATAGCATGCTTGGCCGCCTTGCGACCGAGCTTGGCTGCGCTCATGGGCTGCTTGTCCAGCTTCATGCGCTGGTTGCGGTCACCTTCGGTGACTTTTTCCGCCCACATGAACATCCAGGTCCATACGCTCTGCGGGCAGGTGTAGCCGCACCAGACGCGCCCGGCGAATACGGTGACGAAGAACAGGCCAAAGGCGCAGATGATCAGCAGCCAGGACAGCAGCATGAAGTCCTGGGGCCAGAAGGTAGCACCGAAGATATAGAACTTGCGCTCAGGCAGATTCCACCAGATGGCTTGGCGGTCGCCCCAGTTGAGCCAAGCGCTGCCGAAGAACAGCAGCAACAGACCAGCACCACTGATCAGGCGGATGTTACGAAACAGGCCGGTGAAAGCCTTGGTGTAGATCATCTCGCGCTTGGCGTAGAGATCGACGCCGTCGCCTTGCTTGGCGGGAGGGGGGGTTATGTCCTGGACAGGGATCTTGTCGCTCATCGTTCTCTACCATTGCGTGGGGGTGTACCCCGGTCCGAAGACCGGGGCCCTTTCACCGATGGCGCCATGGTACGCCCGATGAGACAGCCCGGCGGGTGCGACCAGTAGTCGCGCCGGGCGTCCGATCATTCCTGCGCAGACTGCTGCGACAGGCTATAGACGTAGGCGGCCAGCAGGTGAACCTTGTCCTCGCCAAGCAGATCCTTCTGTGCCGGCATCACGCCAGCACGGCCGTGACGCAGCGTCTGCTGGACCTGGGCGAAGCTCGAACCATACAGCCAAGTGCGGTCGGTCAGGTTCGGTGCGCCGAGCAGGTGGTTACCCTTGGCCTCGACACCATGACAGGCTACACAATTGGCAGTGTAGATCTTTTGACCTTCGGCAAGATCGACGCCTTCAGGGTTCTGCAGACCAGAGAGGCTGCGCACATAGCCGGTCACGTGACGGATGCCTTCCTCGCCGAGGCTGTCGAGCCAGGCGGGCATGGCGGCCTGGCGGCCATTGAGGATGGTGGTCTTGATGGCAGCTGTCTCACCGCCCCACAGCCAGTCATTGTCGGTCAGATTCGGGAAGCCATAGGCACCCTTGGCATCCGAGCCGTGGCAGACCGAGCAGTTGGAGGCGAACAGGCGACCACCCATCTTCAGTGCCTGCTCGTCACGGGCGACTTCCTCGATCGGCATGGCGGCAAACTTGGCGTACAGCGGGCCATAAGTCTCGTCGGCGCGGGCCATTTCCTTCTTCCACTGGTTGACGCCTGTCCAGCCATCTTCATAGCCGGGCAGGATGCCTTTCCAGTTACCGAGGCCCGGATAGAGCACCAGATAGCCCAGGGCAAAGATCACCGTGCCGACAAACAGCATGAACCACCAGCGCGGCAGGGGGTTATCCAGCTCCTCGATCTCGTCAAAGGTGTGACCGGTGGTCTGGTCGGTGGGTGTGTTATGCCGCTGACCCTTGCGGGTCGAGAACAGCAGCCAGGTCAGCGCCACAATGGTGCCGAGGCTGAGAATGGTGATGTACCAATTCCAGAAACTGGTCATTCGTGCTTACTCCCAGAAGCGTTTTCTTCACGCTTTTCGGATGGGGGCTCATCGGCGAACGGCAGATTAGCCGCATCGTCGAAGCTCTTCTTGCGCTTGCCACTGAAGGCCCAGAGCAGCAGGCCGACGAAGGCAATGAACACCATGGCAGTGCCCACTCCCCGCAGAGTCCCGATATCCATGGCGCGTTACCGTGTGTTCTTGATGCTGGTACCCAGCACCTGCAGATAGGCGACGATCGCATCCATCTCGGTCTTGCCCTTGACGGCGTCACGCGCAGTGGCAATGTCCTCGTCGCTGTAGGGCACACCGAGGGTGCGCAGGGCGCTCATCTTGTCCGCGGTATGGCGACCATCGAGCTTGTTCTCCACCAGCCACGGGTAGGCGGGCATCTTCGATTCCGGCACCACGTTGCGCGGGTTGTAGAGGTGCGCACGCTGCCAGTCATCGGAGTAGCGCCCACCGACACGGGCCAGATCCGGACCAGTACGCTTGGAGCCCCACAGGAAGGGGTGATCCCAGACGCTCTCACCGGCGACCGAGTAGTGACCATAGCGCTCGGTCTCGGCGCGGAACGGGCGGACCATCTGCGAGTGGCAGCCGACGCAGCCCTCGCGGATGTAAATGTCCCGGCCTTCGAGCTGCAGGGCGGTGTAGGGCTTCATGCCTTCCACCGGCTCGTTGACCACGTCCTGGAAGAACAGCGGGACAATCTGCACCAGACCGCCGATGCTGACGGCGATGACCATAAGGATGGTCATCAGGCCGATATTTTTCTCGATGATGTCGTGCTTGCTCATCAGTGGGCTCCTTGAACCACGAACTTCTCGGCGGCGGCCATTTCTTCAGCCTTGGCCACACGGACAGTGCGCCAGACGTTATAGGCCATCAGCAGCATGCCGGTGACGAAGAAGGCACCGCCGATCATGCGCACCACAAAGCCCGGGTGGCTGGCTTCAAGCGCCTCGACGAAGGAGTAAGTGAGGGTGCCGTCTTCGTTGACTGCGCGCCACATCAGACCCTGGGTGATGCCGTTGACCCACATGGAGGCGATGTACAGCACGGTGCCGATGGTGGCCAGCCAGAAGTGAGCGTTGATCAGGGCAGTGCTGTGCATCGCCTTGCGGCCGAACACCTTGGGAATCAGGTGATACAGCGAGCCGATGGAGATCATGGCCACCCAGCCCAGCGCGCCGGAGTGCAC
>CAZFFB010000120.1:0-6555 GCA_964517735.1 uncultured Pseudomonas sp. | reverse complement strand
GAAAGCACCCGCAGCGCTGGAGCAACTGGTGTCGGCGCTGCGTCGCCTGCCGGGCCAGCTCGGCCATCGGCAGCGCTGCCGCCTGGCCACTGAGCAGCAGCCGCTCAAGAGGGCACTCCGGCCCGCTGGCCAGAAACAGCTGCAGGGCGGCGGCTACCTCATCCAGCAAAAGCCGCAGGGCATCATCGATGGGCAGCAGCGGCCCCTCAGCCGCCGAACCCGCCCGGGTGCGGGCACCTGACGCCCCGGGGGACAGGCTGCGCCGATGGATCATCCGGCCATCCTGCAGGATGCCCAGCCAGTTCTCGTCACCGCGCAGCTCCAGCAGCACCTGCCCATGGCCGCTTTGGCCCGGCCCATGCCGAGCGCAGGCCCGTGCCAGCGCCTGGCTGTCGATCTCCACCACCTGTGCCTTCAGGCCGGCGCGCTGCAGGACGCGCCGGCAGTGCTCGACACTGTCATGCCGGCAGGCCACCAGCTGCAGGGCGATCTGGCCGGCCGGCGGCGGGGCCTGCTGATGAACAAAGTCGAAGGCAATGGCCTGATCAGCCCAGACGCCCTGCTGGGCCACTTCCAGTTGCAGCAGACTTTCAAGCTCTGCCTCGCTCAGACCGGCCGGCAGCATGAGCGCCCTGGTGAGCACCGCGCTGTCTGGCAGCGCCACCACCGCCTCGCGATGCTGGCAACCACTGCGCTGGCGGAGCCGGCGCAGCGCCGCCACGAGCGTGTGCTCATCCGCCTCAGGAGGCAGCGGTTCCTGCGCCCAAGCGCTGATCTGCCAGTCCTGGCCCTCGCGGCACAGCTCGACCAGCTGCAGCGAGTCACGGCCGATATCGATCCCCAGCCGGCGCTCGGACACACGGCGCGGCAGACGTCCCAACAGCCTGATCCGTGCCATCAGCGCCAACCGGCGCACGGCCTGCGCGAAGTCCACGCCGGGGCCTGAGTGAATGGGGTTACAATGCACGGCGCGCCTGAGATCCTGGTATCCATGTCCGCCTCCTCCTGTCACTTCCTGTCAGATCAGCCGATTGCCGATGCGCATACTGAAATTCCTGCTGCTGTCCTGTCTTGCCCTGTTCAGCAGCGTGCTGCTGGCACTGAGCGGCACCTTCTTGTACCTGAGTCCGAACCTGCCCTCGGTGGAAACCCTGCGCAGCGTACGCATGCAGGTGCCCCTGAGGATCTACAGCGATGACGGCAAGCTGATCGCTGAATTCGGCGAGATGCGCCGCTCGCCGATCCGCTTTGAAGATATTCCCCAAGACTTCATCAACGCCCTGCTGGCCGCCGAGGATGACAACTTCGCCGAGCATTATGGGGTGGACCCGAAAAGCCTGATGCGCGCTGCCGCACAATTGATCCAAAGCGGACGCATACAGACCGGCGGCAGCACCATCACCATGCAGGTGGCGAAGAACTTCTTCCTCTCCAGCGAGCGCAGCTTCGCGCGCAAGGCCAACGAGATCCTGCTGGCGCTGCAGATCGAGCGGGCGCTGAGCAAGAACGAGATCCTTGAGCTGTATGTCAACAAGATCTACCTGGGCAATCGCGCCTACGGCATCGAAGCCGCCGCCCAGGTCTACTACGGCCGCTCGATCAGCCAGCTGAGCCTGGCAGAGATGGCCATGATCGCCGGCCTGCCCAAGGCCCCTTCACGCTACAACCCGGTGGTCAATCCCGAGCGGGCCAAGATCCGCCGTGACTGGATCCTCTCGCGCCTGCATGAGCTGGGGCGTATCGACCGCGCCCGCTACGAGGCGGCGCTGGCCGAGCCGGTCGAGGTGCGCATGCAGCTGGGTGCACAGCCGGAAATGGAAGCCCCCTACATCGCCGAGATGGTCCGCGCCGAACTGGTCGGCCGCTATGGCAGCGACGCCTACACCGAAGGGTTCCGGGTCTACACCACGGTGCGCAGCGACCTGCAGGCGGCCGCCAACCAGGCGCTGCGCGATGGCCTGCTGGCCTATGACCGCCGTCACGGCTGGCGGGGCCCGGAGCTGCATGTGGCGGATCCGGCCACCTGGCCGGCACGCCTTGGCGAGCAGCGCAGCCTGGGCGGCCTTGAGCCGGTCATCGTCACGCAGATCGGCAGCGAGGGCATCCGCGTGCTGACCCGCCATGACGGCGAGGCGGAGGTGCCCTGGAGCAGCATGCGCTGGGCCCGTGCGCACCGCAGCAGCAACAGCCTGGGCAGCGCGCCACGGCGCCCGGCAGATGTGGTACGGATCGGTGACCTGATCCGCGTGCAGCGCGCCGCCGATGGCGGCCTGCACCTTGCCCAGCTGCCCGAGGCGCAGGGCGCCCTGGTCTCCCTGGATCCCCATGACGGGGCGATCCGCGCCCTGAGCGGCGGCTTCTCCTTCGAGCAGAGCAACTACAACCGCGCCACCCAGGCCAAGCGCCAGCCAGGCTCAAGCTTCAAGCCGTTCATCTACAGCGCCGCGCTGGACAAGGGCTTTACGCCCGCCAGCCTGATCGATGATGGCCCGCTGGACATCATCGACCCCGGCACCGGCAAGCTGTGGAGCCCCAGAAACAGCGATGGCCAGTTCCTGGGCATGCTGCGCCTGCGCGAGGCGCTGTACCGCTCGCGCAACCTGGTGTCGATCCGCCTGATGCAGGCCATCACGCCGGCGTATGCGGTGGAGTATGTGGCCAGCACCTTCGCCCTGCCGCGTGCCGATCTGGCGCCCAACCTGTCGCTGGCGCTGGGTACCAGCGGACTGACGCCGCTGGAGGTGACCCGCGGCTATGCGGTGTTCGCCAACGGCGGGCACAGGATCGAGCCCTACCTGATCACCCGTATCGATGATCGCGACGGCAACACCCTGTTCAGCGCCAGCGCACCGCGAGTCGCCAATGGCCGACCGGCCAGCGAACTGCAGTCGCTGCCAACGCCAACGGCTGAGGCGCCGCCCGCCGAGCGGGTCATGGATGCGCGCACCGCCTACATCATGACCGACATCCTGCGCGATGCGATCAGCCGCGGTACGGCGCGCCGCGCCCTGTCCCTTGGCCGCAACGATCTGGCCGGCAAGACCGGCACCACCAACGAGCAGAAGGACGCCTGGTTCGCCGGCTATAACGGTGATTTTGTCACCACAGCCTGGGTCGGCTTCGACCAGCCGCAGAATCTTGGCCGCGGCGAGTATGGCGGTGTAGCAGCGCTGCCGATCTGGATCGACTACATGCGGGTCGCCCTCGACGGACGGGCGCAGCGACTGCCACCCGAGCCTGACGGCCTGCTGCGTCTGCGCATCGATCCCCAGACCGGGCGGGCGGCTCGTGCCGGCATGCCGAGGATCTTCGAGCTGTTTCGTGCCGACATGCCGCCCGAGGAGGAACCGCTGTTCGTGGTACCGCCCAGCAGCGTGCAGGACAACTTCAGCAGCGAACCGCCGCCACCGGTACCGATCGATCTGTTCTGACCGGCGCGCGGCCAGGCGCCGCAGTCGCCCCGCCACCGGTGCGCCAGACAGAAAAAAACCCGCCATCACTGGCGGGTTTTTCATTCAGGGGCTCGATCAGTGACCGAACACGCTGTCGGTGGACTTGAGCGGATAGTGCGCCGGGTACGGCATGCGGGCCACACCGCTCGCTACGGCGGCCTTGGCCACGGCATCCGGTACCAGCTGGATCAGACGGGCATCCATCGGCTTGGGAATGATGTATTCACGGCCGAACTCCAGATGCTCGACGCCGTAAGCCTCGCAGACTTCCTTGGGCACCGGCAGCTTGGCCAGCTCGCGGATCGCGTTGACCGCTGCGATCTTCATCTCTTCGTTGATGCGGGTGGCACGCACGTCCAGTGCACCGCGGAAGATGAACGGGAAGCCCAGCACGTTGTTGACCTGGTTGGGGTAGTCGGAGCGGCCGGTGGCCAGGATCACGTCCGGGCGCACTTGACGGGCCAGTTCCGGCTGGATTTCCGGATCGGGGTTGGAGCAGGCGAACACCACCGGATTCGGTGCCATGCGCTTGAGATCTTCCGGGCTCAGCAGGTTGGCACCCGACAGGCCGACGAACACATCAGCACCGACCATGGCATCGGACAGGGTGCGCTTGTCAGTCTCGTGGGCGAACACCGCCTTGTACTGGTTCAGATCGTCACGACCGGCGTGGATCACGCCCTTGCGGTCGATCATGAAGATGTTCTCGATCTTCACACCGATGCTGACCAGAAGCTTCATGCAGGCAATCGCGGCGGCGCCGGCACCCAGGCAGACGATCTTCGCGTCTTCAAGCTTCTTGCCCGCCAGTTCCAGGGCATTGAGCATGCCGGCTGCGGTCACGATAGCGGTGCCGTGCTGGTCATCGTGGAACACCGGGATGTCGCACTGCTCGATCAGCGCACGCTCGATCTCAAAGCACTCGGGCGCCTTGATGTCCTCGAGGTTGATGCCACCGAAGGTGATGGAAATACGCTTGACGGTATCGATGAAGGCCTGCGGGCTCTCGGCGTCAACTTCGATGTCGAACACGTCGATACCGGCAAAGCGCTTGAACAGCACACCCTTGCCTTCCATGACCGGCTTGGAAGCCAGCGGGCCGAGATTGCCCAGGCCAAGGATGGCGGTGCCATCGGAAATCACTGCCACCAGATTGCCCTTGCCGGTGTACTTGAACGCCAGCTCGGCATCGCGGGCAATCTCGCGCACCGGCTCGGCCACGCCCGGGCTGTAAGCCAGGGCCAGGTCACGGGCAGTGGCCGTGGGCTTGGTCAGCTCGACGCTCAGCTTGCCGGGGCGCGGCTGGGCGTGGTACTCGAGTGCGGCGTTTTTCAAGTCAGACATTTTGTTGCTTCCGCATTGGGTGTGGGACAGACAGGGCCGTCGAGCATACGGCAAGAGCACTACCCCTCACAAGTGCGGAAAAACCCTTACATCTAGCGGCTTGCAGCCCGCTGGAACATTAGACTTTCCGCGCAGATCAGCGCATGACTCACAGGATGCGCAGCAGGGCCGGATCATCAAGGCTCAGCTGCCAGCGCGCACGCCCCGCGGGCAAGGCCGCGCGGCGACTGCGATCAATCACCCAGCCACGCACCTCCACCCGCCGCCCCTTGAGGGCCTCAAGCTGACGCTCATCAAAGCGGGCACGCTGCCGGGGGGCAATGCGTACCGCCAGCGCGCCATCCAGCTCCAGCCACCATCCGCCACGGTTGCGCTCGCTGCGCTGCACGCGGCCCTGTACCAGCGCAAAGCCGGCTTGCAGCTGATGGGTCTGGCGCAGCGGCGGGCGCAGCCACAGACCGCGGCGCTGCTGGCGGGCCTGCGACTCGGCGGCCAGCAGGCAATCCAGCCGAGCCGTATTGGGGGCAATCGCCACGACCAGGCCCAGCCCTGCAGCCAGCTGCGCCGCCTCGAGGCTGCGCCCGCTCCGATCAAAGGCGTGAGCCAGGAGGCGACCATAACGATCCTGCGACTGAGCACCGGGCAGCAGACGTACCCGGTTAGCGCTGGCCGCCACCAGACGCTGCAGGGCGCGGCCGGCCTCCAGCGCCAGCGGCTCATCGGCGCGACCCTGACGCCCCTTTTCGGGGGTATTGAGGCCGATCAGGCGCACGCTGCGGCCATCACGCAGGCGCAGGGTATCGCCATCGATCACCCGCTCGACCTCAACCTCGGCCAGACCGCGGGGCATGGTACAGGCCTCGGCGCGGCCCCTTGACGGCTGTGCCAGCAGGCACAGGGCGACGCCCATGAAAAAGGCGCCCCACCGGGACGCCTTTTTGCCGAACCTGTACTGCATGCGCAGCACCGGGCGCGCTGCTTACTTGGTGCTGCCGAAACCGGCGAAACGCTGCTTGAAGCGATCGATACGACCACCGGTGTCCAGCACCTTCTGCTTGCCAGTGTAGAACGGGTGGCAGGCGGCACAGACGTCAAGGCTCAGATCCTTGCCCAGGGTGGAGCGGGTCTTGATCACGTTGCCGCAGCTGCAGGTGGCAGTGATTTCAGTGTACGCGGGATGGATTTCCGGTTTCATCGATGGATCCTCAGGGGTGGTGTGCCGCCACCCGACACCATGTCGGGCACCGCACGAGGGAATTACCGGGGCAGTCTGGCCACCCGGAAAAATAGCGCGGCATGATAACAGAGCCGGGCGCCCTTGCAAGCCGGCGGCAGCGACCGCCCATGCTAAGATTCCGCTCCCTGCCTGCGGAGTCCCCGCGTGTCCCTGCCCATTCTGCGCCTTGCCCTGCCCTCGCCGCTGCGCCGCCTGTTCGACTACCGCGCACCGCGCAGCCTGGATCCTGCTCACCTGCAGCCTGGGGTGCGCTTGCGGGTGCCGTTCGGGCGACGCGAGCTGATCGGGGTGCTGGTGGCAACCGCCGAGCACAGCGAGATCGACGCCGAGCGCCTGCGCGACGCCATCGCCCTGCTGGACACCCGCCCACTGCTGCCGCCGGCGCTGTTCGAGCTGTGCCTGTGGAGCGCCAGCTACTACCAGCACAGCCTGGGCGATACCTTCGCCTGGGCCCTGCTGACCCTGCTGCGCCAGGGCGAGCCGGCCGAACGGGTCGAGGAGCGTTTCTGGCAGATCAGCCCC
>CAZFFB010000119.1:0-6591 GCA_964517735.1 uncultured Pseudomonas sp. | reverse complement strand
GCTGCAGTTGTTCTACTCGCTGCGCAGCGAGCGGATGCTGATGGAACAGCTGGGCGCCAGGTGAAGCAGCGGGTACTTGAGCGTGTTGACGCGCTGTTCCAGCTGGCCATGGCGGCAAGCAACCTGGTGCGTCTGCCGAAGTTGCTGTTGGCCTTGGCATTGGCGCCCTTGATGGTCACCTCTTCGGCGATGGCGAAGTGGTTGTTCTCCGACTGCTTCCAGTCGATCAGCCAGACGGTCTGGGTGTTCTCGCCGATCTCCGGGCGCACCTTCACCCCGTAGCGCAGCAGCTCGTACACCGCCTTGTTGCGGTCGTAGAGGCTCTTGCCGGCAGCGTTGGCCAGCTTGTTCAGCTCGAACAGGGCGCGGTTGATCAGGCTCTCGGCCACCCCCTGCTTGAGTAGCCAGTCGTGCAGCAGCGCTGCCTCGATGTTGGCGTTGTCTGAGCGATCGGCCCAGTCGCCTTAACGCACGGATGCTGTCGAGCATCATCACGACATATTCCTCTCCGTTGCCAGTTGTCTGGTCATACGCTCCCAGATGGAACCAGGGGGTGTGTTGCCTACGTAACATGTAAAGCCAATTCATCTCGCCATCCGTGCCAACTTCGTTGGTAAGCCCCTCAAACGATTCGCCATGCGTTGTGAACATGATGCCTCTCCATATGAACCCTATAGGGTGTAGCTCTATGGGGGTCATTATGGCGCTATGCCCTGCTTTAGCAAGTCATGGTCTGAGCAGGATGAGCATCAAGATTCACTTCGGGCGGGCGCTCCGAGATTTCAGGCAGATCAGAGGCCTGAGCCAAGAGGATTTCTCGGATGTCAGCGGCAGGACGTATATGAGCTGTCTGGAGCGCGGGCTGAAGTCGCCTACCGTCGACAAGCTCGACGGGCTGGCAAGCGCCCTGGGTATACACCCCGTCACGCTGCTCGCACACTGCTACCGGTTAGCCGAGCCCGAGGTGAGCCAGACCCAGCTTCTGGAGCGGGTGAGGGCGGAACTGGCCCTCGTCAGCGATGAATGAGTAGATGGCTTTGGACGCTCAGTACGTCCATTGCTCATCAGCCAGCATCGAGCTGTTCAGCTCGTCCCGCACCAGCCGCCAGTGCGGCAGATGCCGGTCGAGTACGGACAGGAAGCGCTCGTTGTGTGTGCGCTCGATCAGGTGAGTCAGCTCGTGCACCAGGATGTACTCCAGGCACTGCACGGGCTTCTTGGCCAGCTCCAGGTTGAGCCAGATGCGGCGGGCCGTGGGGTTGCAGGTACCCCACTTGGTCTTCATCCGCTTGATACCCCAGGCTGCCGCCTCGACGCCGAGGATCGGCTGCCACTTGTCCAGCAACTCCGGCACGCGCTGTTTCAGTTCGGCACGGTAGAAGGCCTGCAGGGCTTCCTCGCGCTTTTCCGCGCGGCTGTCCGGGCGGGCGCGCAGTTCCAGCACACGCTTGCCGCGCAGGCTGATTCGCGTGGCCCCGTCATGGGCGATGACGCGCAGGCGGTATCGTTGACCGAGGAAGTAGTGGCTCTCGCCACTGACCATACGCCGCTGCGACTGCCGCGGCTGCTCCTGGAAGCGCGCGCGCTGGCGTTTGATCCAGCCCAGTCGGTTGATCACCGCCATGCGCACCGCGTCGTCGTCGACCGCCAGCGGCGCAGCGACGCGCACCCGGCCCTCGGGCGGGTAGACCCCCAGATGCAGGTTCTTGATCGGCTTGCGCACCACCTCGACGCTCAGGTCGGCGATGTGCAGGGTATGGCTGTCAGTAGCCATGCTGACTCTTTACCAGCTCCAGTACGCTGTCGAGCAACGCGGCGCTGTCGTTGACCTCATAGATCCCCGGTCCCTCGCCAAGATCCTGCCCTGCGGCATCCAGCACCTCCTTGATCGCCAGGCGTACCCGGCGAGTCTTGAAGGCGTTGCCACGCCAGTCATCCTGGCGGTGCGACAGCACGGCGGCATCGACCGCCAGGGCTAGCGCCTCGTTCTTGCCCAAGTTGTCGTACAGCGCCTGACGGCCGGGCGTGGAGATGGCGGTCGGGTACTGACTGGCACCGCCGGGACTCTTGGCCTGCTGGGTCAGCTCGACAATCTTCTGCAGGTACTCCTGATAGCTCAGCGCGTTCTCCTTGCGCTGGGCGATCAGCGCATCCAGCAGCGCGGACATCGACTCGTAGTACTTCGGGTTGATCGGCGACTCGTCGATGATCAGCTTGCGCACGTTGTTCTCGATGGTTTCCGCCACCGCTTCATGGTTCTCACGGATGCCCTTGGGCAACTGGTCCACGGCGTCCACACCGCGCTCGACGATCAGCTGGATCAGCGACAGGTCGTCAAAGGCCGAGACCTTCTCGCTGTCCTCGGCGCGGATGTAGGTGTCGATCAGGAAACGCATGTCCGGCTCGTAGGCCTTGAGGTCGATGTAGTCGCCGCTGGCCAGCTTCACCTCATCGCGCACCTTGGTGAAGTGATCGACCTCGGCCTTGATCTCGGCGATCTCCTTGGCGCTGTAGCCGGCCTCTTCCAGCTCGTTGGCCAAGTTGGCGAAGCAGCGGATCAGCGTCGCGGTCAGCTTGTACAGATTGAGACGCTTGGGCTCGTTGGCCTTGAGCTGTTCGGCATTGCCGGACTCCAGGGCGCAGAAATAGCGCTGGTAGGCCAGCGAGTCTTTGGGCTGCTCGACTGGCTCGCACAGCGCCTTGACCGCCTCGCGGGCCTCTTCGAGATCGTCCACCGCCTTGTCCAGGCGGTTCTCCAGCAGGCCGGCCACGTCCTCCTTGTCGAAGCCGTCCAGCGCGCCGCTGGTGTAGTCGCCGATGGCACCCTCCAGCTGCTTGAACAGGTCCTTGTAGTCGATGATGTAGCCGTAACGCTTGTCCTCGCCGTCCAGGCGGTTGACTCGACAGATGGCCTGGAACAGCCCGTGATCGCGCATCTGCTTGTCGATGTACAGGTAGGTGGCCGAGGGCGCGTCGAAGCCGGTCAGCAGCTTGTCCACCACGATCAGCAGGCGCATCTGTCCCGGCTCCTTGATGAACTTCTGCTTGACCGCCTTCTCGAAGGCCTCTGGGTCCTGGTCGCCGAGCATCTGCTTGTAGATCTCGTACTGGCGCAGCTTCTCGGTCAGGCCCTCGCCGGTGGCCTCGCCCTTGATGTCCGAAGGCGACGGCTTGTAACTGGTGACGATGGCGCACTTGTCGCCCAGCCCCGCCTTGCAGAACAGCTCGTAGCACTTGCAGGCCTCGAAGATGCTGCTGGTGACCAGCATCGCATTGCCGCGGCCATCGGCCAGGCGGTCCTTGGTGGCCATGTCGAGCAGGATGTCGGCGACGATCTTCTCCAGCCGCGACTGGCTGGACAGCACCTTCTGCATGCTGCCCCAGCGCTGCTTGAGCTGCGCCCTGGCCAGGTCATTGAGGCCCTTGGTCTTGGCCTCGAACCACTGGTCGATCTTCTTCTGCGAGGTGATGTTCTGGTCGATGTCGCGGGCCTCGTAGCGCAGGTCCAGCACCACACCATCGGCCACCGCTTCGTCGAACTTGTAGGTATGGATGTAACGGCCGAACACCTCGATGCTCTTCTGCTTGTCGGCCTTGAGCAGCGGTGTACCGGTGAAGCCGATGAACACCGCATTGGGCAGGATGGCCTTCATCGCTTTGTGCAGCTCGCCGGACTGGGTGCGGTGGCACTCGTCGACGAACACATACAGATCGCCCTTGGCCCGGAAGTCCGGCGGCAGGCTCCTGCGCAGCTCCTCGATGAAGCCCTCGACATCAGCCTCTTCCTTGCCGCCGAACTTGTGGATCAGCGAGCAGAGCAGCCAGGGTGCCGGTGCGTTGAGCCTCTCGATCAGGTCCGCACCGCTGCCGGCGCGATAGATCTCCTCGTTGACGCCCTTGAAGACCTTTTCGATCTGCTCGTCCAGTTCGGTACGGTCGGTGACGATCAGCACCCGCGAGTCGGTGAGGTTTTCGCGAATCCACTTGGTCAGCCAGACCATGGTCAGCGACTTGCCCGAGCCCTGGGTGTGCCAGATGATCCCGCCCTCGCGGCGGCGCAGGAAATCCTGGGCGGCGCGCACGCCGAAATACTGGTTCTGCCGGCAGAGCTTCTTGATGCCGCTGTCGAACACCACGAAATCGTGGATCAGCTCCAGGAAGCGCGGCTTGTTGCAGACCTGCAGCACATGGCGGTCGAGCAGGTTCTCGACCGGGCTGTCTTCCTTCCAGGTCAGGTAGTACTTCTCGCCGGTCTCGATGGTGCCGTAGCGCAGCCCCTGGGTGTCGTTGCCGGCCATGACCAACTGCTGGGTGGTGAAGAACGGCTGGATGAACTCGGCCTTCTGGTTGTCGAGGTTCTGGCGGATACCTTCGTTGACCGCGACCTTGGAGCGCTTCAGCTCCAGCACGCCGAGGGCGATGCCGTTGACGTACAGCACGATGTCCGGGCGCTTGCTGTTGGCCTTGGCATTGGCGCCCTTGATGGTCACCTCTTCGGCGATGGCGAAGTGGTTGTTCTCCGACTGCTTCCAGTCGATCAGCCAGACGGTCTGGGTGTTCTCGCCGATCTCCGGGCGCACCTTCACCCCGTAGCGCAGCATCTCGTAGACCGCCTTGTTGCGGTCGTAGAGGCTCTTGCCGGCATCGTTGGCCAGCTTGTTCAGCTCGAACAGCGCGCGGCTGATCAGGTTCTCGGCTACGCCCTGCTTGAGCAACCAGTCGCGCAGCAGCGCTGCCTCGATGTTGGCGTTGCCCGCACGCTCGGCCCAGTCGCCGAGATAGTCGTAGCCCAACTGCTGCTGGAATAGAGCGACAATGCGTTGCTGGGTCTTCTTTTCGATCTGGCCGACGGCTGTCATACCTGAGTCCATTTCCTTATTCCTTGGCAACCTTTTCCTACAAGACTTGGCTGAATTCCTCAGAAGATTGCAGCTCTGACTGACTGATCGAAGGATCGAGCCAGGTTGCAGAGATTGCAGACATTTTCCCAGCGATCGCTCAAGGTTGCAGCATGCTTCAAATACTCCAGGCGCTGTTTCTTGATGCGCTGGCTCTTGGGCAGTCGCGCCAGTTGCCCTTCCATATCCGGGCAGCATTCCAGACTTGCCAGAAGCGGGGAGTCATCAGCCAGTACGGCAGCAGCCAGCCAGGACTCAACGGCCTTTGAGGGGATGCACAGCACAGTCCTGTCACCCAGCCGCTCCAGTTGCAGCCATGACAGAAGCACACCCTGTAGATTCTCTGCAGCCCCATCGGCTGGCGGGCAGGGGGCCGGGCAAGGCAGGGCTGCCCACCCCTGGCGAGCCGATAGCTCGACGACCTCTGCACCGCAGTCTGCATATGCCTTGTCCGCCACATCGGCATCCAGATGCAGGATGAACAGGTCGTATCCCTTCAGCGTCGGGTCCTTCTCCAGCACGCCGTGCCCACGCCTGGCACTTTCATGGCACCACTTCAGTACGCCCGGCCAGCCTCCACCCAGTTGCGGGCGTTTCGGCTCCGGCTGCAACAATGTCAATATGAACGGATTCGGGAGAATGGCATCCAGTGCCGCCTTGATCAGCACTTCGTCAGTACGCCCTTCGGCAATCAGAGCGATCCTCAGCTCAGACATTCGGCACCGCTCCCAGATGTCCCATCAGCCACAGTCTGGACAGCGGGTAGTCACAATTCATGGCCTGCAGCTGGTCATCCATCTCGATACGCCGCACACAGGTATGGCCGTGGTTGTTACGGTCAACGGCGAACAGTCGTACCTCATCGTCAAGCAGATCCAGTCCATCCAGAACGGCGGGATTGTGGGTCGTGAACAACAGCTGACGCTGCTGATCGGTCCGTTCGAGCCAAGAGGCCAGCATACTTGCCAGTCGACTGGCCAAGCGCGGGTTCAAGGCCTGATCGAGATTGTCGATGGCGAACAATTGAGGGGCCTGGGGCATCAGACAGAGAATGGCGCTGAACAGGATGTAGAGTGCCCCCTCACTGGCATCGTAGGCCGTCAGGGTATTGCGGCTGCGATTCATGAAGCGGTCGGTCAGCTTCAGGACATGCTGGGTGCGCGCCACAGAGGGCGACAGCAGGGTGCCAGCCGACTGCGTGGTTTCAATATCGGCCACCCAGTCGATCAAGCCCAGCACCGAGTCGGCCAGCTCGTCGTCTTCGCTCAGCACATGTTTCTTGAAGTCAGCAAAGGCTTCCGCCAGACGCCCGCCAGACAATCCGAGCGGGTTGCGCGTCTGCGGATCGGGCTGCATGCCACGCAGCGTCGCTGTGTTCGGGCAGTAGATCGCGTATTGACGCAGCGTCTGCAACAACTGGTAGGCAGGATTTTCCGGCAGCATGTCGGCCATCTGCAGGGCTGCCCTGCCGTGGGTGTTCGCGCTTTCAGTCGAGCGCTCGCTGCGAATGCCTGAAGTCACAAGCTCCTGCTGGCCACTGCTCAGGTATTCGGTCTTGAAGTTCCAGGCCGGGTTGGGGTTCTCGATGGGATTGAGGATCGAAATCCGATACTCCGGCCCAGCCTCGCCCTTGGCACTGAGCCCGATGTGCACCGGAGTCTTCTCCGAGGCGAACGACGTCTTGTAGAGCCTC
>CAZFFB010000118.1:3641-6596 GCA_964517735.1 uncultured Pseudomonas sp. | reverse complement strand
TGATGCACCTGCTTCAATCCAGTAACCGTGTTGCACTCAGCTTCTGCAACCGCCCGGTTAATTACATCTAAGGATGGTCTGAAGTAGCCATGCATTTCTGGCTGACTTCAGCCTCCGCCGATTTTGAAAGCGGCAAATCGATCAAAAACGCTCAGATCACCCGCTTATTTCTGTGTTTTTAGCCGCCGCGAGCACCTCGCGGCAGCCATTTCCCACATTACAGGCGCACCTCTCCTGCATTCGCCAGTAAATGTCGGCGCGCCATCCACAGGTTCGACAGCGCGAACAGCGTCACCAGTTGCGCCGTGTTCTTCGCCAGACCACGGAAGCGCACCTTCACATAACCGAACTGGCGCTTGATCACCCGGAACGGATGCTCGACCTTGGCTCGTACCTGAGCCTTGGCCTTCTCAATCTTGCGCTTGGCTTTGTACAAAGCACTGCGCTTATCAAGCTTCTTGTAAGTACTACGGCGGGCGGCGATCTGCCAGATGACCTCCCGGCCTTCATGTTCAGGGCGTTTCTCGACGCCGGTGTAACCCGCGTCGGCACCGACCATGTTCTCATCGCCGTGCAGCAGCTTATCGACCTGGGTGACATCGGCCACGTTGGCCGCCGTGCCCACCACGCTGTGCACCAAGCCCGACTCATCATCGACACCGATGTGCGCCTTCATGCCGAAGTAGTACTGGTTACCCTTCTTGGTCTGATGCATTTCCGGGTCGCGCTTACCGTCCTTGTTCTTGGTCGAACTCGGCGCATTGATCAGCGTGGCATCGACGATCGTGACTTGGCGCAGCGACAGCCCTCGGTCGCCCAGATAGCCATTGATGACAGCCAAGATGCCGGCGGCTAGTTCGTGCTTCTCCAGCAAACGACGGAAGTTGAGGATGGTGGTTTCATCGGGGATACGCTCCAAGCTCAGCCCCGCGAACTGGCGCAGGATGGTGGTCTCGTACAGCGCCTCTTCCATCGCTGGATCGCTGTAACCGAACCAGTTTTGCATCAGGTGCACGCGCAGCATCGCCATCAGCGGATAGGCCGGACGACCGCCTTCACCCTTGGGATAATGCGGCTCGATCAAGGCAATCAAACCCTTCCACGGCACCACCCGATCCATCTCGATCAGGAACAACTCTTTGCGGGTTTGTTTGCGCTTACCGGCGTACTCGGCGTCAGCGAAGGTCATCTGCTTCATGGGGAAACTCAGCGGGTGGAATCCGGGTATTTTGCCAAAATCTGGAAGTCTTCTTCAGAGTTTCCTTAGCCTTCAGTGTGGGCTTTGTCTGGCGCATGTCGGTGCAAGGAAACAATCAGTGGCAGGTCACCTTGCCCCCGGCTCGAACTGGGGTTTGAGGCGCAGTGGAACGGAAAACCGGGTTAAGCCACGCGCCTAGCTCCCGTGTAGAGAATCGATCAGCGGGCACGACACAGTGCCTCGCTGCGCATGGCACTCGTTGACCAACCGTGACAGCACCGCTTCGATTCGCGTCAGGTCCGCCATCTTGGTGCGCACGTCGGTGAGCTGGAGCGCAGCCAGCTCGGCGGCTTCGCTGCAGTGAGTGCCGTCCTCAAGCTGTAGGAGTTGGCCGACTTCGTCCAGGTTGAACCCCAGCCGCTGGGCGGATTTCACGAAACGCACCCGCGCCACGTCCGCCGATCCGTAGCGGCGAATACTGCCGACGGGCCGACCTGGTTCTGGCAATAACCCCTTGCGCTGATAGAACCGGATGGTCTCCACGTTGACCCCAGCGGCCTTGGCGAAAGCCCCGATGGTCAGTGTTTGCGGATCGTTCACCATCGCGCTTGACTCCGTACTTGACTACGGAAGTAACCTTAGCGCATCACGCAACGTCTCGGAAGGAGATCCCTCACATGGCAGACCCCAGCAACGGCCGCGGTGCACTGGCCGCCGGTGGCCTCGCCGCCATCCTCGCCTCGACCTGCTGCCTCGGTCCGCTGGTGCTGATCACGCTGGGTTTCTCCGGCGCCTGGATCGGCAACTTGACCGCGCTGGAACCGTACCGGCCGATCTTCATTGGCGTGGCGCTCGTGGCGCTGTTCTTCGCGTGGCGTCGCATCTTCCGGCCGGCTCGCGCCTGCGCGCCGGACGACGCATGCGCCGTGCCCCAGGTGCGGACGGCCTACAAGGTGATCTTCTGGATCGTCACCGCCCTGGTGCTGATCGCGCTCGTGTTCCCCTACCTCATGCCCCTGTTCTACTGAAAGGAGATTGCCATGAAGAAACTCGTCGCATTGCTCGCTCTGACCGTTGCCCTCAGCGCTCCCGCCTGGGCCGCCACCAAAACCGTCACGCTGTCGGTGCCGAGCATGACCTGCGCCACCTGTCCGATCACGGTCAAGAAGGCGCTGACCAAGGTCGAAGGCGTCATCGAGGCCAAGGTGACCTGGGAGCCCAAGGAGGCGGTGGTAACCTACGACGATGCCAAGACCACTCCGGCCGCGTTGACCAAAGCCACCGAGAACGCCGGCTACCCGTCTACCGTCAAGAAGTGAGCACACGCTCATGACCGAGGCGATCACGCTGCACATCGATGGCATGACCTGCGGGTCGTGCGCCGAGCACGTCAAGCAGACCTTGGAAAAGGTGCCCGGCGTGCGTTCGGCCTCAGTGTCCTACCCACAGCGCCGGGCCGAGATTGAGGCCAGCGTAGGTACCGCCGCGGACGTGACCTCGCTGGTCGCGGCGGTATCCGCACTCGGTTACCGAGCGCAGCTTGCCGATGCGCCGGGGCAACCCAGCGACCTGCTGAACAATGCACAAGAGCGGCTGGGCGGCGAACCAAAGCGCGAGGACGATGAGGCTGCACTGCACGTGGCCGTGATCGGCAGCGGCGGCGCGGCGATGGCGGCGGCGTTGAAGGCCGTCGAGCAAGGGGCGCGTGTGACGCTGATCGAGCGCAGCACTCTCGGCGGCACCTGCGTCAACGTCGG
>CAZFFB010000118.1:0-3631 GCA_964517735.1 uncultured Pseudomonas sp. | reverse complement strand
CGGATGTGTGCCGTCCAAGATCATGATCCGCGCTGCCCACATTGCGCATCTGCGTCGCGAGAGTCCGTTCGATGACGGCATTGCCGCCGCCTCGCCGAAGATTCTGCGTAAGCGCTTGCTGGCTCAGCAGCAGGGGCGCGTCGATGAACTGCGCCACGCCAAGTACGAAGGCATCCTGACGAGCACCCCGACCATCACCGTGCTGCGCGGCGATGCCCGATTCAAGGATGCGCACACGCTGACCGTGGCAACCGCTGACGACGGGATGCGCGAGGTGAGTTTCGACCGCTGCCTCATCGCCACCGGGGCCAGTCCGGCGATTCCACCGATCCCGGGCTTGAAAGACACGCCCTTCTGGACGTCGACCGAAGCGCTGGCCAGCGACACGATCCCCGATCGGCTGGCCGTGATCGGCTCGTCGGTGGTGGCCGTCGAACTCGCGCAGGCCTTTGCCCGGCTGGGCAGCAAGGTGACCATGCTGGCGCGCAGCACACTGTTCTTTCGCGAAGACCCCGCCATTGGCGAGGCCATCACGGCCGTGTTCCGCGCCGAAGGCATCGAAGTGCTGGACCACACCCAGGCCAGCCAGGTCGCCTATGAGGATGGGGAATTCGTGCTCACCACCGAACGCGGCGAACTGCATGCCGACCGGCTGTTGTTCGCCACCGGCCGCACCCCAAACACCCGCACGCTCAACCTCGACGCGGCCGGTGTGGTGGTCAATGCGCAAGGCGCCATCACCATCGACCACGCGATGCGCACTACCGTGCCGCACATCTATGCCGCCGGCGACTGCACTGACCAGCCGCAGTTCGTCTACGTCGCGGCGGCGGCCGGCACCCGCGCTGCAATCAACATGACGGGTGGCAACGCGACGCTGGATCTGACGGCGATGCCGGCGGTGGTGTTCACCGACCCGCAGGTCGCCACCGTGGGCTACAGCGAAGCCGAAGCGCACCACGACGGTATCGAGACCGACAGCCGCACGCTGACGCTCGACAACGTGCCCCGGGCGCTGGTCAACTTCGACACGCGCGGTTTCATCAAGCTGGTTTCGGAGGCCGGTTCGGGACGACTGATCGGCGTGCAAGCGGTAGCCCCGGAAGCAGGCGAGCTGATCCAAACCGCAGTACTGGCGATTCGCAACCGCATGACGGTGCGAGAGTTGGCCGACCAGTTATTCCCCTACCTGACGATGGTCGAGGGGCTGAAACTCGCGGCACAAACCTTCACCAAGGACGTAAAGCAACTGTCCTGTTGCGCGGGGTAGTGGCTGGGCCTCTTACCTATGCTTCATCGGCTGAATCACAAATTCAGGCTGAAGCGCCGCCTCTTGCACAATGGGCTGAGGACTATTCGAAATACCCCTCTTCGAGTAGCCGCGCCAGCGTCGGGAGATAGGGGCCGTACTCGACCACGCGCGTGATCTTCTTCTTGCGCGTTGCCCCCGTGGTCATCCGCTGGAACACGAAGTCCGTGGTCATTGGGTCGTCGTCATCGACCAACACGGTTTCGATAACCGAGCCATCCTTGCGCGCCTTCTTGTCGTAGAGCATGCGCGCCCGAAGCACCTCGAAGCTGTAACCCCTGCCCATGCGGTTCATGTCTTTGGCCACTCGGTTGACTGACTCAGTATAGGCATTGGTAATCGGCTGCTCGAAGTAGGCGAAGATTTCGTCGTGCCAGTTGTGCACGGCGGTGGTCAGGTCCTTGAACGTGGCCGCCAATTCGGTCGGAATATTGGCCTGCCACTTCGCGCAGGCGGCTTCTGCTGCTGGGCGGGTCTTCTGATCCCAGATCGACAGAAATCCTTCCTTGAGCGCGTGGGCTTCGCTTAGGAGCGGGAACTGTTGGAACCATTCCCGCATCCGGTCCATATCTCTCCCTGTCAGGTCGTGCTGCCGCTTGAGCAGCAGGAACCGCTCGTCCTTGAGTTTGAGGCGCTGCCGGGTGGGCAAATCCTTGCGAATGCGCTTGCGCAGCTTCTCCAGCGCGTCGTTCGCCATGCGCTGGATATGGAATCGATCGACCACGATCCGGGCCTGTGGCAGCGTGGCGCGCACCACCTGCCGATAAACGTGGTACATGTCCATCGCCACCCACTCGACCGAGTCCTTGTCCCGCAGGTCGCGGAAATAGGGCATCAACTCGGCTTTGGCCCGGCTGGGGCGGATATCGAACACGGTCTTGCGCTCGACGTTGGTGATCATGGCCCGGTACTGGCCGATGATCTTGAGCTCGTCGATACCCAGCACCCGCGGCGTCCGGAACTGGGTCTTGGCCTCGACCTCCTCGATGAAATCGTCGAAGACGTGGCGGACCGTCTTTTCGTCCACGGCTACTTCCCGGGCAAGGGCCGCAAAGGTCTTGGAGAAGGACTGGTCGCGGATATAACGCACCAGACGCGCCGTGGCTTGGCGTTTCCATCAAGGTCCGCCACAGGCTCAAACAAGGTCTTGGTGCAGCTTGTACAGCGATAGCGACGGCGCTGGATGAAGATCACGACGGGTTTGCCGTGCGTCGGTGTGTCCTGAAACGACTGTTCCTGTGAGCCGTGACCATGCAGGCGTCCGGTCTTGCACAGCGGGCAGGTCACCCACTGATTGACGCCTTCGGCCTTGACGACGTAACTGTCCTCGCTGGTCAGGATTTCAAGCGTCTTCAGGCTTCGCAGCTGGAGAAAGTCCGTCACTCAGCACCTTGGGCGAACCCACACTGAAATCCGACTTTTACTCTAGCACATCCGCTCAGCCGTCCAACACCAAAATCCATTCTTTGAAAGTGATAGCTACAAAGACCCAAGGAGCCAGAACCCACACCAGATTCCGGATACCCGAAATTAGTGGCCGCTTCTGGCCGGTTAGCGACCACTTCTCTGGCTAGCCATGCTTGTCCTCCCACATGTGGAGGACTTGCCATGAACATCACTGCTACCTGCACCCGCCGGCCCTGGAACAAAGGAAAGTTGGTCGGACAGAAAACCCCGCTCCGGCTGAGAGATATCTGGGCCATCCGAGTAAGGCTTCAGCTTGCAGAACGAACCCGGGATCTGGCTTTGTTCGATCTGGCCATCGACAGCAAGCTTCGAGCCTGCGACTTAACCAAGCTCCGTGTATGCGACGTTGCTCATGGCGAGCATGTGTCATCACGAGCAATGGTTATGCAGCAGAAAACGAAGCGACCAGTGCAGTTCGAAATTACTGAGCAAACACGGTCTGCTCTCGCGGCCTGGATACACCAAGCCCAGCTCCGTAGCCAGGACTGCCTTTTCCCGAGCAGGCTGCACACCTCAGACCATCTATCCACTCGTCAATACGCTCGTATCGTCAAAGGCTGGGTGCAAGCCATTGGCCTTGATCCGGCCATGTATGGCACTCACACAATGAGACGTACAAAGGCATCACTGATCTATCGCAGGACAAAGAACTTGCGGGCCGTTCAACTTCTGCTTGGCCATATGAAGCTGGAGAGCACCGTTCGATATCTTGGGATTGAGGTCGACGACGCCTTGGAAATGGCAGAGCAGACCGAGGTTTGACCATGTATAGCGACGGTCGAAGTCAGGCCGTCGCTAACCGGCCAAAAACGGACACCGCCAACCCGTTGGAAAAAAACTGAGCGTTGCTTTCCG
>CAZFFB010000117.1:0-6615 GCA_964517735.1 uncultured Pseudomonas sp. | reverse complement strand
AGAACTTCTGCTTCCCAAGCAGATAGCGTGGGTTCGATTCCCATCACCCGCTCCAGGCTTCACACAAGGCCCTGATTTTGTCAGGGCCTTGTCGTTTCTGCCGCCGATACGCGCCCGCAGATGCTGTAACGGAGCTTGTGTCCTGCACGCAGGGTGCTGCGCCATTCAGTACAGGTCGCGGCGATAGCGCCCCTCATCGGAGAGCTGATCGACACAGGCACCGCCCAGCACGTCGCGCAGGACGGCATCCACTGCCTGCCCCATGCCCTGCAGGCTGCCACAGACCAGCACACTGCCGCCGCTGCTGATCCAGACGCGCAGATCGTCAGCCGCTTCGCGCAGCAGGTCCTGCACATGACGGTGTGGCTGACCATCACGCGAGAACACCCGATCCAGACGTGCCAGATGCCCACTCGCACGCCAGGCCTGCAGCTCGCTGTCCAGCAGGCTGTCGTGGGCGGCCTGGCGCTCGCCAAACAGCAGCCAGTGCCCACCTTGCTCCCACTGCGCCCGTTCGAACAGGTGACTGCGCAGACCCGCCAGGCCGCTGCCGTTGCCGATCAGCAGCAAAGGGCCGCTGCAGCGAGGCATCCGAAAGGCCGGGTTCGGGCGGATCCGCAGCTCAATCAGGCTGCCCGGTACGCTGTGGCAGCACAGCCAGCCCGAGCCCAGGCCATAGCCGCCCTCGGCGTGGCGTACCAGGCGCACCAGAAGATCCAGCGAGCCCTCGACCGGCAGTGAGGCAATCGAGTAGGACCGATGGCTCAGGTGCGGCAGTCCGGCGAGCAGCGCAGCGGGGCTCAGGCCGTACAGGCTGTCCAGATCGGCTGGCCACGCCCTGCGCGCCAGGTGCCAGGCCAGCGTCTGACCATCAGCCATCACCTGCCGGCCATCCAGGGCCAGCCGCTCCAGCAGGTGCAGCACGGCTGTCGGGTTCTGGCGCGGAGCGATCTCGGCAATATCACCGGCCTGCCAGTCAGGCAGCTGCCGGGCATCGATCTTCAGGTGGTAGAGCGGCTCGCCCAGGCTGCCAGGATTCAGCCAGTGGCGCTCCAGCAGCTGGCCCTGCTGATAATCCTCAGCCGCCGACCAGTCAATCATGGCATGACCGCCACTCAGCTGCGCCAGCTGGCGCTGCCACTGGTGCAGTACGCTCGGGTCGAGACGATCGGCTTCCAGCCGCTTAAACAGCGCCTGGGCACCTTGCTGGCGCAGCTGCTGGTCGAGATGACGGGCGAAGGCGCAGAACGCCGGGTACTGGCGATCCCCCAGCCCGAGCAGGGCGTACTGCAGGTGCTGCAGATCAGCAGGCTGCTGCAGCCGCGTCAGGAAGCGCCGGGCATGCTCGGGCGGTTCGCCATCGCCATAGGTGCTGACCACCAGCAGCAGTCGCTGCCCGCAAGCGGGTGGCCAGGGCAGCTGTTCGAGCGGCACAGCCTGTGCTGCCAGCCCTGCTGCCTGCAGCTGTCGGGCGCTGTGCTCGGCCAGCGCCCGTGCGCGGCCATGCTGACTGGCATAGGCCACCTGGCAGGCGGCCGCGCCCGCCGGGTGTGCCATGTACGGCAGGCGATGCTGCTGTCGCCAGGCCCGGAGGCAGAGCAGCAGCCAGCCCAGCAGCGCCAGCAGGGCGCCGGCCTCGCGCAGGCCAGCAGGTGCATCGCCCGGCAGCATTACGGCGCCTGGACTTCCAGGGTGGCGCTGTACACTGCACGGCGCTCGGTGGCAGGAGCGCTGACACCGTCCTTGCGGCTGAGCTCGGCCTCGATCCAGTACAGGCCGGGCGTGGGCCAGGTGATGCTGACCTTGCCGGCGGCATCACTTTTCACCGTGAAATCGAGGGTGGCATCGCGGTAGCGATTGCCGCCAGGAATCACATTGACCTCGACATGGCTGGCCGGCTGGCCATCGAGCAGGAAGACGAATTCGGCTGCCTCGCCTGCGAACAGGTCGTTGGGGTGGGTGATGGCCTGCAGCTCCAGACCCTGTCCGGTCGGCTGGAGGACCTGTTCGCTCGGCTTGCCGCGCGTGATGAAGGTTTCCAGGCGGTTGCTGGTCTGGATGACGCGCACCTCCTGGGCGTTGGCCGGGATGGCGCTGCCCAGATCCTCGGCCTTGCCCATCCAGCGACCGCGCTCTTCGCCGAGCTTCCAGCTGGCCATCAGGCCGCCACTGGCCACCGCCAGCTTGTAGGTGCCCTTCTGGGTGAGCTGTACATCGAAGGTGGTACGGTAACGGCCGACGGCGCCGTTCTGTGCCTTGAGCAGGCTGCCATCAGGGGCCAGGATCTGCAGCACATTGGCTGGGCGGCGCATCGGTGCCTGTCCCGCTCCCATGGCAGCTCCGGCCTGCGGGCCCGGTTTCTGGCCGGCGTTGTCAGCCTTGGTGGGCGCCTGCGGGCGATCGGCTCTGGCCAGTGGCTTGCCGATGCCTTCCAGCTGCAGCGGGACGTGCTCGAAGTAGAACAGGTCATTGGAGACGGCGGCGTCCACGGTCACCCACGGATCCTCGCCAGACAGCACGGTCGAGGAGGGCAGCATCCACGCCCGGTGCGCCTGGGCTGACAGTGGCAGGCTGATAGCCAGGGCCAGGGCGGCCCATTTGAACAGTGGTTGCATGAGGGCGAGTCCTTGGGTCAGGGATTGAGCGTGAGAGTGATAGTGCCCAGTTCGGTCTTGCCCTGGGCCTGTTGCTGGCTGGCGCGGCTGACCGGCCAGCTGAAGGGCACGCGCAGCAGTTCGCGTCCGCCGACTTCACGTGCAGCCTCGACCACCAGGCGGTATTCGCCGGCCTCAAGGCTGCTCAGGCGCGGATCATCTGCCGCCACGCTCAGGCGATGGGTGCCGACCGCGCGGGTCGCGCCGCTGACCCCATCGACCGGCATGTCCAGATTGCGTCCGCTGCGTCGCCACCACTGGCGCAGATCCTTGAGCCATTTCTCGCCTTCCTTATCCTTCATTTTCACGTCGTACCACACCGCCAGGTCAGCGACCGGCTGCTGGTCGGCACGTTCCAGCCAGAGGGCGACGTAGGGGCGGTGGTATTCGGCAACCTCAAGGCGCGGAATCTGCACGTCGATGAGCATTTCGCCGGCCATGGCCGGACTGGCCAGCAGCAGGCCCAGGGGCAGCAGCAGGTGTTTGCGCATGAAAAATCCCTCAGTGAACGAACAGCAGGGCCAGGAGCAGCGGGATCAGCAGGCCAAGACCGGTCAGGGGCCAGGTGGTCGGCCGGCTGGCGGCCTGACGCTTGAGCAGCCACAGGCCGGTGAGGCTGAAGATCACGCAGAGCCCGGCAAAGATATCGATGAACGCGCTCCACAGGGTGCCGGTATGGCGGCCCTTGTGCAGGTCGTTGAGATAGGCGATCCAGCCGCGGTCGGTGGATTCGTACTCCAGCGCACCGGAGGCGATATCAAGGCTCAGCCAGGCATCGCCGCCCGGACGCGGCAGGCTGATGTACAGCTCGCCCTCGCTCCACTCGGCCTCACGGCCCTGCAGGCGGATCCTGAGCGACTGCTCCAGCCAGTCCTGCAGCGCTGCAGGCAGCCCTTCGACAGGCGGTGCTGCCTGCAGTGACTGCTGCAGGGGCACCGGCAGGGTCAGGGTGCGGCTGTCGATCCGTGCGCGGCCCTCGATCTGTGCAGCATGATTGAGGGTGATGCCGGTGACGGAAAACAGCAGCATGCCGGCCAGACACAGTGCCGAGCTGATCCAGTGCCATTGACGGAGGGTGCCGAGCCAGAGGGTGCGGGGCATGGTGCGATCCTGCACAGCAGAGAAAGTGACGGCTCCGCTCCGTTCAGGAGCGGGGCCGTGGTGCTTGGAGGTTCAGGGCTCAGAAATCAACCGTGGCGGACAGCCACAGGCGCCGGCCTTCCTCGACCAGACCGGTGGTGCTGCTGGTGGAATGGGCGTAGTCGGTGCCATAGCCGGTGCCATCGACGGCGCCGCCGGTGGTGTAGAGGGTGTAGGCCTTGCCCTCGAGGAAGTCCTTGTCCAGCAGGTTGTAGATCGTGGCGTTGAGGGTCACGTTGTCCGCAGCCTTGTAGGAGCCGCCGAGGTGGAACAGGGTGTAGGCCTTGGTCTCCTTGCCCAGCGCGTCGTAGATCGACTGGCTGGTCGAGCGGCTGCCATTGGCGTTGGCCAGGTTGGCGTAGGTGGAGGTGACGCGGGCCCGCTCGCCGCGGTATTCACCCGTGAGCCACAGGTCGAGCCGCTCGCTGGTCTGCCAGCCCAGCTTGAGGTTGGCCAGATGCTCTGGCGTGTTGGTCAGTGGCTGGCCCTGATTCTTGCCGCTCTTTTGCTCGCTGTCGGTGTAGGTGTAGTTGCCGCTCAGCGTCCAGCGCGGAGCGAACGCCCAGCGCGCGGCCAGTTCCAGGCCGCGGGTAGTAGCCTCATCGACGTTGATCTTCTGCGTGCAGGTGCCGCCGGCATTGCCCACGCACAGCGGATCGGCGATCGGGTCGCCCTCGGCGATCTTGTTCGTGAACTGGTTGAGGAACAGTGTCGCGTTGGCGTCAAAGCCGGCCAGGCTGTCGAAGTAGGCGCCGATCTCGTAGCTGGTCGACTCCTCGGGCTTGAGGTCCGGGTTGCCGATGGTGATGGTGCGCCCTTGGCCGGTCACGCCATTGATGCCGCTGTGCAGATCGTTGAGATCCGGCGCCTTGTAGCCCCGGCTGACGCCGCCTTTGAGGGTCCAGCGGTCGCTGGCATTCCACACCAGATAGGCGCGCGGGCTGACATGCCCGCCGAAGGCTTCGTGATCGTCGTAGCGGGCGCCGAGGGTCAGGGCCAGATCATCGCGCAAGCGCCATTCATCTTCGGCGAACAGCGCCCAGGTGGTCTGCTCGAAGTCCTCGCTGGCAATGCCGTCGGTCATTTCCGCTTCCCACCATTGGCCGCCGAGGGTGGCAATGTGGTTTTCGCCAATCGGCGCCACCAGCTTGCTGTCGAGTACTAGGTTGGTGGTTTCCAGCTCGCGGTCATCGCCGATGCGCAGGCTGGGGATCGCTGGCACCGGCTGGCCGAAGTCATTGCCGGCGTTCGAGCCTGGGATGGTGCGGCCGAGGCTCTCGGTGGTGCTGCGCATCAGGCTGGATTCCAGCGTGCCGATGCTGAAGCGGCCGGTGTGGGTCAGGGCGATCTGCTCACGCTCAAAGCGCAGTTCATCGTCATAACCGGAGATGCGCCCGCCATTGGGGTCAGCGGCGCTGGGGCGCTGATCCAGGGTGCCGAGCTGGCTCTCGTCGTTGTTGTAGCGCTGACGGCCGCGCTCGATATCAAGGCCGAAATCATGATCCTGATGGGGTGTGAAGCTCAGGCGTGCACCCAGGTTATTGTTACGTCCCTCTACGGGGGCAGGGCCGCGCTGGCTGAGCGCGACGCCGTTGTCGTAGCTCAGATTGGAAGCCTCACGGTCGAACAGGCTGGCGCGCAGCTGCAGGCCCAGCAGGTTATCGATCAGCGGGCCGCTGGCGTAGAAGCTGGTATTGCCGGTGTCGCCGTAGTCGCTGTTTTCTTGGAAGGTGTGATCCAGGGTCAGCGAGCCGCTCCACGCATTGGCCACCTTCTTGGTAATGATGTTGACCACCCCGCCCATGGCGTCGGAGCCATACAGGGTGGACATCGGGCCTCGGATGACCTCAATGCGCTCGATGGCCGACAGCGGCGGCATGAAGCTGTTGCGAGTCTCGCCAAAGCCGTTGGGTGTGACGTTGCCGGCGGCATTCTGGCGACGGCCGTCGATCAGGATCAGGGTGTACTCGCTGGGCATGCCGCGGATGCTGATGTTCAGGCCGCCGGTCTTGCCGGTGCTCTGACCAATGTCGATGCCTTCCACATCGCCCAGCGCCTGAGCCAGGTTGTTGTAGCGCTTTTGCTGCAGAGCCTGGCCGGAGATCACGCTGATGCTGGCCGGCGCTTCGGTGATCTTCTGCTCGAAGCCGGCGGCACTGACCACCACGTCGCCGAGCTGGATAGGAGCCTCCTGTGCGACGGCCAGTGTGCTGGCGGAGGCTAGGGCGATGGCAACGGCAAGGGTGGAGCGAAGGGGTAGAGACATGACGAATCTCGCTGGGTACCTGGGAATTAGGTTCGGATGAGTAATCTGGCGCCAATGATATTGATTCGCATAAAAAAGTCATTATCTTTACATTTCATTTACACGATCCTCCTGCCCTGTCCGCTCCGACCTCTGGCGGCCGGAGCGGGCGTGAGCTTAGAAGCGGGCGTTCGCGCTCAGCCAGAGGCTGCGGGCCTTATCCTTGTTGTTGTAATCATCCTGATAGGTGGGCGTCCAGGTGCCGTCGCCATTGTCGGTGAAGCTCACCTGATAGGCAGTGAAATCCTCGTTGAGTAGATTGTTGATACGACCGTTGACGGTGATGTGCTCGTTGAGCGTGTAGCTGGCGCCCAGGTGGAAGGTCTCGTAATCCTTGTAGTAGGCCGGCTTGTCGTTGATCACTCCGCCGTAGCGCTTGGAGCGCGCCTCCATGCCCAGATACAGGTTCAGGCTGGGCAGCGCCTGCCAGACGAGCGTGGCGGTCAGCATGAGCTACGCGCTCTGGTTGAGCGGCAGCCAATTTAGCGAGCCACTCTGCTGCTCACTGTCGGGGTC
>CAZFFB010000116.1:0-6625 GCA_964517735.1 uncultured Pseudomonas sp. | reverse complement strand
CGGGTCAAGCACCTGAAAAAACTCGAGAATGACAGCACCGCCCACTTCACCCAGGCGCTGAGCGAGACCCTTGAGGCCATCCAGGAAATCCGTGCAGGCAATCGTAGCGGCTACTTCTTTGCCCGGCTGGGCGCGCGGGCCGGCGAGGTGCGCGACCGGGCCGTAGCCTCGCAATGGAAGACCGATGCCAGCGGGCGAGCCAGCGGGGTGCTGTTCCAGTGTGGCATCGAGGTATTTCGTGCGGCGGCAAGGCTGACCGTGCTGTTTTCCGACCTGTCGATTGGCCAGATGCTCGCGGTGTTCAGTTACCTGTGGTTCATGATCGGCCCGGTCGAGCAGCTTCTGGGGCTGCAATATGCCTACTACGCGGCCGGTGGCGCCCTCAAGCGCCTCAACGAGCTGCTGGCGCGCACGGACGAGCCGTCGCTGCCGGGCGGCCGCGATCCCTTTGCTGGACAGGCCACGGTGGGGATCGAGGTGCAGGATCTGCACTTTGCCTACCGTGATGAGCCGGTACTCGATGGCCTGAGCCTGCGCATCGCCCCGGGGGAGAAGGTGGCGCTGGTCGGTGTGTCTGGCGGTGGCAAGAGCACCCTGGTGCAGCTGCTGCTGGGGCTTTACACCCCGCAGTCCGGCAGCATCGCCTTTGGCGGAGTGCCTCTTGAGGCGATCGGCACGGACTGCCTGCGCGAGCAGGTGGCGGTGGTGCTGCAGCAGCCGGCGCTGTTCAACGATACGGTGCGGGCCAACCTGACGCTGGGCCGCGCGCGTGAGGATGCCGCCTGCTGGCAGGCGCTGGAGATTGCCCAGCTCGCGGACACCATCCGTGCCTTGCCGGCAGGGCTGGATACCGTGGTCGGCCGCGCCGGGGTACGCCTGTCCGGTGGGCAGCGCCAGCGGCTGGCGATTGCCCGCATGGTGCTGGCCGAGCCGAAGGTGGTGATCCTCGACGAGGCGACCTCGGCGCTGGATGCGGCCACCGAGTATGCCCTGCATCAGGCGCTGTCCGGTTTTCTGGCGGGGCGCACCACGCTGATCATTGCCCACCGCCTGAGCGCCGTGAAGCAGGCTGATCGGGTGCTGGTCTTTGAAGACGGGCGCATCGCCGAGCAGGGCGAGCATCGCCAGTTGCTGGCCGAGGGTGGGCTGTATGCGCGGCTCTACGGGCATCTGCAGCACTAGCCGCCATGCCGCAGGGCGTTACGCCAGCGCGCGCGCGTCTTCTGTAGTGCCCGGTCCTCAGTGACTACGTCTTCGCTCGCAGAGGCTTTTCCGGTGCGGATGCATGCTGCCACTGGCACTTGGCAGCGCCGACCGTTAGCATTGCGCGGTTTTTATCCGCCCCTCACAAGGGGAGTCGAGAGCGCTGTGTAGTACCTTCGTCGGAAGGGCTACACCACGCGGGTGTATAGGATCCGCGATAGAATGCGCCCCATGTGTCTCAGGAGCATGAATGATGCAAACTGGTAGTGAACAGCCGGATCTGGTATTCGTCGGGGCAGGCGTCATGAGCGCGACCCTGGCAGTACTGCTCAAAGAGCTCGACCCGAGCCTGAAGATCGAGGTCCTGGAACAGCTGGACTCGGGGGCTGCCGAAAGCTCCTACCCGTGGAACAACGCCGGCACCGGCCACGCCGCCTGGTGCGAACTCAACTACACCCCGCAGGCCGCCGATGGCTCTATCAATATCGCCAAGGCGGTACAGATCAATGCGATGTTTGAGGTCTCCCGGCAGTTCTGGGCTTACCTGCTGGAGCAGGGCTACTTCAAGACTCCCCGCGATTTCATCAACCCGGTGCCCCACATGAGCTTTGTGCGGGGTGAAAAGGGTGTGGCTTTCCTGCGCAAGCGCCATGAGCTGATGAAGGCTCACCACTGCTTCGCCGACGACATGGAGTACAGCGAAGACCCGCAGGTGATCGGGCAGTGGGCCCCGCTGCTGATGCAGGGTCGCACCGGTAACCAGCCGATGGCCGCGACCCGTTCGGTGGGTGGCACCGACGTCAACTTTGGCGCGCTGACCCTCAAGCTTCTGGGCCACCTGGCCGAGAGCGGTAATGCGGTGGTGCGCTACAACCAGAAAGTCACCGATATCAACCGTCAGGCCGATGGCCGCTGGCGTCTGAGCGTTGAAGACAAGGCCGGTGGCGGTCGTCGCGAGCTGACCGCCCGCTTCGTGTTCCTCGGCGCTGGCGGTGCTGCGCTGACCCTGCTGCAAAAGTCCGGTATCGAGGAAGGCAAGGGCTACGGCGGCTTCCCGGTCAGCGGCCAGTGGCTGCGCTGCGACAACCCCGAGCTGGTCAATCAGCACCTGGCCAAGGTCTATAGCCAGGCCGAGATCGGCGCACCGCCCATGTCGGTTCCGCACCTCGACACCCGTGTCGTGGATGGCAAGAAGTCCCTGCTGTTCGGTCCCTACGCCGGCTTCACCACCAAGTTCCTCAAGCGTGGCTCGTTCCTCGATCTGCCGCTGTCGATCCGCCCCAACAACCTCGGCCCGATGCTGTCGGTGGCGCGGGACAACATGGATCTGACCAAGTACCTGATCAAGGAAGTCCTGCAGTCCGAAGACCAGCGCCTTGAGGCCCTGCGCAAGTTCTTCCCGGATGCCAAGAAGGAAGACTGGCGCCTTGAGATCGCCGGCCAGCGCGTGCAGATCATCAAGAAGGATGCCAAGAAAGGTGGCGTGCTGCAGTTTGGTACCGAGATCGTGGCGGCCCGTGACGGCTCCATCGCTGCACTCTTGGGGGCCTCGCCGGGTGCTTCGGTCTCCGTGTCGGTGATGCTCGAGGTGATCGAGCGCTGCTTCCCCGAGCGCTACAAGAGTGCCGAGTGGCAGGCGCGTCTGGGCAAGATCTTCGAGGGCAACGAGAAAGCGCTCGAGCAGGACAGCGATCTGCTGCGCCGGGTCCGTGCCCGTACCAGCGAGGCGCTGGGCCTGAACCAGCCGTAACCGCCAGGCCCGTCATGGACGGGCCTGAGGGCTGCCCGATGCCGCCTCAGTCCGACGCCTTGTGTGTCGTGGCTGAGGCGGCATTGTCATTTACAGGACCGGTGCTGCGTCGGTCTGCCGAAGACAGGCTACCGACCAGGGCCAGTGCGTCGCTGCGCTGCAGGGTAGCGACCCACTCGGCCAGCGGCAGCGCACTGTCGGGATTGAGCAGGCGTGTGCCCAGCTGGAGCAGCTGGGCGCGCCCCCCGCGCTCGGCCGGCCAGCGCCGACTGACCGGCAGCACCTGCCAGGCGTCGTCGCGCCGCTCGGCCAGCACGAAGCGAAACGGATGCAGGCCGGTCATCCCCAGGCGCAGGTCGGTAACCACCAGCTGATCGCCAAGCTGGTCATAGCGCAGCCAGCCACCGCTGAACCAGACAAGCCGCGCATGCTGCGCCGAGTCGTCCAGCACGGCGGCCAGCGCTGTGCCGCGTGCCAGACGCTCGATCTGTGGTTCATGGCGATCGAGAAGGCCTGTCACCAGCTCGTAATATTGCTCACCCTCCAGGGCCACGATGCGCCACAGCAGGGTGTTGAACGGTGTCGGCGTGATGAATACGGCCTCGGTGCTGATGCCGCGCCGCTCCAGCGCATCGTGTGCCCGCTGCAGGGCGATCTGCTGGGCCAGCAGGCTGAAGCCCAGGTAGGCGGTGGAGGCCAGCAGGGCCAGGCGGGCAGGGCGCACGGCGTGCCCTCTCCACAGGCCATAGAGGACCGCCAGCAGCAGCGGCAGGCTGTACAGCGGGTCGATGATGAACAGGCTCGACCAGGCTACCGGTGGTGTGTTCAGTGGCCACAGCAGCTGGGTGCCGTAGCTGGTGAAGGCATCCAGCAGTACATGGGTGACCAGCACCAGCGTCAGGGTCAGCCAGAGGCGCGAGGCGCTGTAGCCTGGATGTGGTCGCCAGCGGCGGATCAGCCAGGTCAGAACCAGTCCGAGCCCGCCCAGCACCAGCAGCGAATGACTGAAGCCACGGTGGTAGGTCATGTCGGCGACCGGGTCGGCATAGTCGAGCAGCACATCAAGGTCGGGCAGGGTGCCCAGCAGCGCGCCATACAGCAGCGCCTTGCGGCCCTGCCAGCGGCCGAGCAGTGCACCTTGTACGCTGGCGCCGAGCAGCGCCTGGGTCAGCGAATCCACAGGAAATCTCCTCAGCGAGTCGAAGGGCCGATTCTAGAGGCTGCCCGACGCCAGTGCGGCCGGTAATTGCTGCCGAACGTTTCACGCGTCTCTGCCCCTTTTTTGTGCATTTGCCGGTGATTCCAGTTAAATTGCCCGCCGTTGCCCCGCACGGGGTGTTGCCCGACGAGTGCCCGGCTGGATGGCCGTCATGACCCCCGTACACCTTGGATTCCTCTACTGGCCGGACGTGCGTCCGCTCGGCCTGGCGCTGATCGATGAAGTCTTTCGTCTGGCGGCGCGTCTGCAGCCCCAGGCCTGCTACCAGCTCAGCTACCTGGCGGCCGAGCCGCAGGCCCCGCAGGGGAGCTGGCCGCTGCCAGGTCAGCCCTGGTCGCCCGCGCTGGCCGGCTGCGAGCGGCTGTTTCTGATCGCCGAGGAGCCGCCTGCAAGCCTTGATCCCGCCCTGGCCGAGGCGCTGCAGGCGCGTGCCGCCGAGGGTGCGCTGCTGGGGGCGGTCGGTGCGGGTGTCTATCCGCTGGCGCGCCTTGGCCTGCTCGATGGTCGGCGCATTGCCCTGCACTGGCGCTGGCAGGATGACTTCACCGAGCAGTTTCCGCAGGTGACCGCCACCTCGCACCTGTTCGTGCGGGATGGCGAGCGCCTCACCGCCTGTCCCGGACTGGCGCTGCTCGACATGCTGCTGGCCATGCTCAGTGCCGACCATGGCGCCGAGCTGGCGGGCGCGGTGGCCGAGGAGCTGCTGCTGGAGCGGATCCGCGAGTCCACCGAAAGCCAGCGCGTGCCGCTGCGCAACCGGATCGGTGCCAGTCACCCCAAGGTCACCCAGGCGGTGCAGCTGATGGAGGAAAACATCGAGGAGCCGCTGACCACCGACGAGATCGCCCAGCAGGTCGGCGTGTCACGGCGTCAGCTGGAGCGTATCTTCAAGCAGTTCCTCAATCGCGTGCCCAGCCAGTACTACCTGGAACTGCGCCTGAACCGCGCCCGGCAGATGCTCCAGCAGACCAGCAAGTCGATCATCCAGATCGGCCTGTCCTGCGGGTTCTCCTCAGGGCCGCACTTCTCTAGTGCCTACCGCAACTTCTTTGGCGTCACGCCCCGTGATGACCGCAACCAGCGCCGCGCCAGCGCTCCCCCGGATGCCAGCGCGGGCGAGCGCGGCTGAGTCCGCGCGATTTGCTGCAGCAGACTTCCGGCCTTGCGCCGGGCGTCTTACACTGCGCGGGTTTTTGTACCGGGCCGCGCCCGGTCTTTCCCGATTCGCGCCATACGTCGCCAGGCAGGAGTAGAAAAGAGATGTCCGTTCAGCACGCCCCGGTGCAGCGCGCCGATTTCGATCAGGTGATGGTCCCCGTGTTCGCCCCCGCCGCATTCATTCCGGTGCGCGGTGCGGGCAGCCGTGTCTGGGATCAGAGCGGCCGCGAGCTGGTGGACTTCACCGGCGGCATCGCCGTCAATGTGCTGGGTCACGCCCATCCGGCGCTGGTCGAGGCGCTCACCGAGCAGGCCAGCCAGCTCTGGCACGTCTCCAACGTGTTCACCAACGAGCCGGCCCTGCGTCTGGCCAAGTTGCTCACCGAGGCGACCTTTGCCGACCGCGTGTTCTTTGCCAACTCCGGTGCCGAGGCCAACGAGGCCGCCTTCAAGCTGGCGCGCCGCTACGGCCACGAGGTCGCCGGCCCGGAGAAGTGCGAGATCATCTCGGCGCTCAACAGCTTCCATGGCCGCACCCTGTTCACCGTCAGCGTGGCCGGCCAGCCCAAGTACTCCGAGGGCTTCGGACCAAAGATCGAGGGCATTACCCATGTGCCCTTCAACGATCTGGAGGCGTTGCGTGCGCAGATCTCCGAGCGGACCTGCGCGGTGGTGCTTGAGCCGATTCAGGGCGAAGGCGGGGTGATGCCGGCCGATCCGGCCTATCTGGCGGGCGTGCGCGAACTGTGCGACCAGCACGGCGCGCTGCTGATCTTCGATGAAGTACAAAGCGGTGTCGGGCGCAGCGGCCAGCTGTATGCCTACATGCACTACGGTGTGATCCCGGACATCCTGACCAGCGCCAAGAGCCTGGGCGGCGGCTTCCCGATCGGCGCCATGCTGACCAGCGAGCGGGTGGCCAAGCACTTTGGCGTCGGCGTGCATGGCACCACCTATGGCGGCAATCCGCTGGCCTGCGCGGTGGGTGAGGCGGTGCTGAGCATCGTCAACACCCCCGAGGTGCTCGAGGGCGTGGCCACGCGCAGTGCTCTGCTGCAACGTGAGCTGATGCGTCTGGGTGAGTGCTATGGCGTGTTCAGTCAGGTGCGCGGCATGGGGCTGCTGCTGGGGGCCGTGCTCAGTGAGGCCTGGAAAGGCCGCGCCGGCGAGGTGATGAAGGCGGCTCAGGAGGAGGATCTGATGATCCTGCAGGCCGGCCCTGATGTGGTACGTCTGGCGCCCAGCCTGATCATCGAGGAGGCCGATATCCACGAGGGCATCGCCCGTCTTGCGCG
>CAZFFB010000115.1:0-6630 GCA_964517735.1 uncultured Pseudomonas sp. | reverse complement strand
AACGAGACTTTTTGTTCTGCTGAACAGCCATGGTGATTAACTCCTAAACGTTCGGGTCACGTTTCAACTGCGCCAGTACGCCGAAGGGGTTGGACCGCGGAACCTCTTCGACGCTCGGTTCTGGTGCTGCCGCATAGCCCGGAGGATGCTGGCATTGGTCTGGGTCATGGGCCGGCACGATGGGCAGCGCCAGGAGCAGCTCATCTTCGACCAGTTCGATCAGGTCGAGAGGATCCTCTCCAAGCTCCAGCATGTCGTAACCTTTGGGCAGGTTGTCGGTGGCACGTCCCTCTCGGAGCACAGCATACGTAAACTCACTGTGTACCGGCAGAAGCGCAGGCTCCAAACAACGCTGACAGATCATCTGCACCTCGACCTCGAGGATGCCGCGCATGACGATCAGCCCCTGCTCGTCACGCCCGAACTCCAGATGAGCACGAACACTGCCGGCATCGCTGACCAACTGCTCGCAGAGCCTTGAGAACTGCGCAAGCGGCCACTCACCCTCAAGGGTGGTGGCGCGATCGGCAAGTTTTCGCGGATCGATGTGCGGTGGAATCGGCCCTTTCAACATAAGCGCGCCATTCTAGGGATACCCCTATTAACTGTCAAAGAAATTTCCCGCCGTGCAGCGCACGGTCAGGCCCCTTAGAATTACCGGCCCATCACGAGGAAATCGCCATGCATTCCCTGGTTCTGGCTTCCAGCTCGCCCTACCGGCGCCACCTGCTCGAGCGACTGCGCCTGCCATTCATCTGCGCCGCACCAGACATCGATGAAACGCCCCATGCCGATGAAACGGTCGAGGCACTGGTCTGCCGCCTGGCAGAAGCCAAGGCGCGCGCACTGGCCGATTGCTACCCGCAGCACCTGATCATCGGCTCGGATCAGGCCGCCAGCCTGCCTTGCGGGCGCATCCTCGGCAAACCCCACGACTTTGCCGGCGCCAGCGCCCAACTGCGCGCAGCCAGCGGCTCCAGCGTGACCTTCCACACCGGACTGTGCCTGCTGGACAGCGCAAGCGGCCAGGTACAGGTAGCTCGCGTCCCTTTCACCGTGCATTTTCGCACGCTCGACGAAGCACAGATCAGTCGCTACCTGCAGGCCGAGCAGCCCTACGACTGCGCCGGCAGCTTCAAATCGGAAGGTCTGGGCGTCTGCCTGTTCCGTGCCACCGAAGGCTGCGACGCCACAAGCCTGGTCGGCCTGCCGCTGATTCGCCTGGTGGACATGCTGCTCGAAGCCGGCGTGACCATTCCCTGAGCCTTAACGCAGCGTCGGTCCCTGCAATCCCGTCCACAGTGCCAGCTGCTCACTGACACCGGCGCCGATCTTCTTGGCAAATCGATCGATCGGCGACTCCTTGCGGGTGAAATCAACGATCTTTGCTTCACCGATCACTTCCCGCGCCACATGACTGGCACTGCCCAGCCCATCGACCAGCCCCAGCGCCAGCGCCTGCTCACCCGACCAGACCAGCCCGGAGAACAGCTGCGGATGCTCGGCATCCTTCAGACGCTCGCCACGCCCTGCCTTGACGCTGGCAATGAACTGGCGATGCGTTGTCTGCAGCACTTCACTCCAGAATCGGGTCTGCTCCTCCTGCTGCGCCAGGAAAGGATCCAGAAACCCCTTGTGCTCGCCCGCGGTATAGACACGCCGCTCAACACCGAGCTTCTGCATGGCCTCGACAAAGCCAAAACTTGAGGCCGTGACACCGATCGAGCCGACCAGGCTGGCCTTGTCGGCATAGATGGCATCAGCCGCGCTGGCAATGTAATAGGCTCCGGAGGCACCCAGATCGGTGATCACCGCATAGACCTTGACCTGCGGGTGCAGCTCGCGCAGACGGCGAATCTCGTCATACACATACCCGGACTGCACCGGACTGCCGCCCGGACTGTTGATGCGCAGCAGTACGGCACGGGTATTGCTGTCGGCAAAGGCTGCCCGCAAGCTGCCGATCAGGTTATCGGCACTGGCACGCTCTTCATCGGCAATCACCCCGCGCACCTCGATCAGTGCCGTGTGGGGCCCGTGGCTGGCCGTCTCCGCCAGGCGCCCCCAGGGCGACAGGAAGATCAGCGCCCCCAGCAGATAGGTAAAGCCGAGCAGCTTGAAAAAAATACCCCAGCGCCGCTTGCGCCGCTGCTCGATGACACCCGCCAGCAGCGCCTGCTCCATCAGCTGCCAGCTGCGCGCCTCATCGCCACGCTTGCTGCCGGATGCCTCGACCGGCGCCTTCCACTCATCCGTCTGCATGCCTGCCCTGCCTCCTGTTCTCAGTACTGCACGCGCCCGACCTCCAGCCAGACGCGCAATTGATCGAAGTGCTCGATGGCCAGCAGCGGCTCGCAGCGTCTGAGCACCTCCAGCGGCTGCGCTCCATAACCGACAGCCACCGACGGCACGCCGGCGCGCTGCGCCATCTGCAGATCGAAGGGTGAATCGCCGACCATCAGCGCCTGCGTAGGTGTGGCGCGGCAGTGGGCGAGAATTTCGTGCAGCATGCGTGGATCGGGCTTGCTCGCTGTCTCATCGGCACAGCGGGTCACATCGAAGAATTCCTGCCAGCCACGCCCCGCCAGCACCCGGTCCAGCCCGCGCCGACTCTTGCCAGTGGCCACAGCCAGACGATAACCCTGCTCGCGAAAGGCCTGCAGGGCCTCCTCGACCCCCTCGAACAGGGGCGAAGGCTCACGCTCGAGCTGCAGATAATGCTCGCTGTAAACGGTCCGAAAACGCGCCAGCAGCTGCGGATCCTCGATGTCGGGATAGAGACTGGCAATCGCCTCGGGCAAGCCCAGGCCGATAATGCCGCGAATACGCCTCTCGTCACGCTGCTCCAGCGCACAGTGCTTCGCCGCACGCTGCACCGACTCGACAATCCGCGCAATCGAGTCGACCAGCGTGCCGTCCCAGTCGAATATCAGCAGCTGGTAATCAGCCATCAAGCCGCTCCAGGGCCTGCGCCCATACCGCGTCGACCGGCGCCTCGAGCGCCAGCTCACTACCGTCGGGCAGCGTGACACGCAGTCGATGGGCATGCAGGAACAGGCGCTTGCCACCCAGCTCGCGGATCTCGCGGGTAAAGTCATCATCGCCGTACTTGCTGTCACCGGCGATCGGATGTCCGGCGTGCTTGGCGTGCACGCGGATCTGGTGAGTGCGTCCGGTGATCGGGCTGGCCTCGACCAGGGTGGCGAACTCACCGAAGCGGCGCACCACCCGAAACTCGGTCAGCGCATCCTTGCCTTCAGGATCGACCTCCACCATCCGCTCGCCGGAGCGCAGAGTGTTCTTGAGGAGCGGCGCGTTGATCTTCTTCTTCGCCGTCGGCCAGCTGCCACGCACCAGCGCCAGATAACGCTTGTCGACCCCATCGCCGCGCAGGGCTTCGTGCAGGTGGCGCAGCATGCTGCGTTTCTTGGCAATCATCAGAAGACCTGAGGTATCACGATCCAGGCGATGCACCAGCTCGATATCGGGCACCTGTGGACGCAACTGGCGAAACGCCTCGATCACGCCGTAATTCAGCCCACTGCCACCATGCACGGCGATGCCGGCTGGCTTGTTGAGCACGATCAGCGCCTTGTCCTCGAACACGATCGCCGCCTCGAGGCGCTCCAGCAGCCCCTGGGCAAGCGGGGCGGGCTCATCACGCTCGGCCAGACGCAGCGGCGGCACCCGCACCACGTCACCGGCCTGCAGCTTGTACTCAGGCTTGGCGCGCCCCTTGTTCACCCGTACCTCACCCTTGCGCAGGATGCGGTAGATCAGGGTCTTGGGGACGCCCTTGAGCTGGGCGCGCAGGAAGTTGTCAATACGCTGTCCGGCCAGTTCCGGCTGCACTTCAAGCAGCTGGACGCCGGTAGAAATCTGGGAGGGAGTTGTCATGGGCGGATCATACAATTTTCCCTGAATTGAAGCAGCTAGTGATTGCTGCTATATTCCGGCCGCCGTCAAAAGCGGCTTTCCGTGCCTTGGTGGGCCATTGCGCCCAGCACCGGACATACATCACGGATGCCAGGCCGTCCGACGGGTTGCCCTGCATGCTGCAGGGAATTCGGAAACTTCAGCCTTGAGACACATGGTGTGCAGCGCATTGCGCTGTACTCGACTGAAAACCCGCTGCGGATTCTGCTGCGGCACCCGATTCTCAGGGAACCTGTGCAGGGTGGAGACGTACAAACACCCGCTGCGTAGCACTCGCCTTTACCCGACGTCCTTATCGTCCGCAGCATTGTTTGATTCCTCCTCCTGAACGAGTGCTTCTGTAACTACAGTTCGCAGGAGACGCCAGTCGCGCCCGGGCCAGAGCCTGCCGCGCTTGACAGGGGAGCCCCTTCAGGGCCCCGGCGCACCTGACACCGACCACGAGAGTCGTGTGTGCCAAATGCCGTTTCCGGCAGCCCGGAAACCACGGGTACTACATGAAAAGAATGCTGATCAACGCAACTCAACCCGAAGAGTTGCGTGTTGCACTGGTCGACGGCCAGCGCCTGTTTGACCTCGACATCGAATCCGGCGCTCGCCAGCAGAAGAAGGCCAACATCTACAAGGGCCGCATCACCCGCGTCGAACCCAGCCTGGAAGCCGCTTTCGTCGACTTCGGCGCCGAGCGTCACGGCTTCCTGCCGCTCAAGGAAATCTCCCGCGAGTACTTCAGCAAGACCCCGGAGGGGCGCGTCAATATCAAGGACGTGCTGCGCGAGGGTCAGGAAGTCATTGTTCAGGTCGAGAAGGAAGAGCGCGGCAACAAGGGCGCAGCGCTGACGACCTTCATCAGCCTGGCCGGCCGCTACCTGGTGCTGATGCCCAACAACCCGCGTGCCGGCGGTATCTCGCGGCGCATCGAGGGCGAGGAGCGCAACGAACTGCGTGAAGCCCTCAATGGCCTGGACGTGCCGGGCGACATGGGCCTGATCGTGCGCACCGCAGGTCTTGGTCGCTCCAGCGAAGAGCTGCAGTGGGACCTCGACTACCTGCTGCAACTGTGGACGGCGATCAAGGAAGCCTCCGAAGGCCGTAACGCCCCGTTCCTGATCTATCAGGAATCCAACGTCATCATCCGCGCGATCCGCGACTACCTGCGCCAGGACATCGGCGAGGTGCTGATCGACAGCATCGAGGCCCAGGAAGAGGCGCTGAGCTTCATCCAGCAGGTCATGCCGCAGTACGCCAGCAAGATCAAGCTCTATCAGGACAGCGTACCGCTGTTCAACCGCTTCCAGATCGAGAGCCAGATCGAGACCGCCTTCCAGCGCGAGGTACGCCTGCCCTCCGGCGGCTCCATCGTCATCGACCCGACCGAAGCACTGGTGTCCATCGACATCAACTCGGCGCGCGCCACCAAGGGCGGTGACATCGAGGAAACCGCGCTGCAGACCAACCTGGAAGCGGCTGAGGAAATCGCCCGCCAGCTGCGCCTGCGCGATATCGGCGGCCTGATCGTCATCGACTTCATCGACATGACCCCGGCGAAGAACCAGCGCGCCGTTGAAGATCGCATGCGCGAATGCCTGGAAGCTGACCGTGCGCGCGTGCAGGTCGGACGCATCTCGCGCTTTGGCCTGCTGGAAATGTCCCGCCAGCGCCTGCGCCCGTCGCTCGGCGAGACCAGCGGCGTGGTCTGCCCGCGCTGTAACGGTCAGGGCATCATCCGTGATGTCGAGTCGCTTTCCCTGGCCATTCTGCGCCTAATCGAGGAAGAAGCCCTCAAGGACCGTACTGCCGAAGTGCGCGCCCAGGTACCGATCCCGGTGGCCGCCTTCCTGCTCAACGAGAAGCGCAACAGCATCACCAAGATCGAGCTGCGCACCCGGGCACGAATCATGATCCTGCCCAATGACCACCTGGAAACCCCGCACTTCGAGGTCCAGCGTCTGCGTGATGACAGCCCCGAAGTGCTCGCCGGCCAGTCCAGCTATGAGATGACCCCGACTGAGGTCGAGGATGTCGCGCCGCCGGCAGCCACCCGCACTCTGGTGCGCCAGGAAGCGGCGGTCAAGACCATAGCCCCGGAGCGTCCGGTACCGCAGCAGGTCTTCACCGAGCCACAGGCTGCCGCCCCTGCCCCAGCACCGGTCAGCGCGCCGGCTCACGAGCCGAGTCTGTTCAAAGGGCTGATCCGCTCGCTGATCAGCCTGTTTGCCGGCAAGGAAGAACCCGCGCCGCAACCGCCGGCCAGCAGCCCGAGCGAAGCCGAGCGTGCCCCGCGCAGCGAGGAGCGCCGCAGCGGCCGTCAGCAGAACCGTCGCCGCGATGGCGAGCGTAGTGAGCGCAGCGAGCGAGGAGAACGTGGCGAGCGCACCGAGCGTGGTGAGCGCCCCGAACGCAAGCCGCGCGAAGAACGCGCTGAACGCTCCGAGCGCAAGCCCCGTGAAGAGCGCAAGCCCCGCGAGGAACGTGCGCCGCGTGAAGAGCGCACCGCTCGAGAGGAACGTCCGGCGCGTGAAGAGCGCACCGCTCGCGAGGAACGTCCGGCTCGTGAGGAGCGCCCAGTCCGTGAAGAGCGTCCGGCTCGTGAGGAGCCGCTGGCCCGTGACGTGCAAGACAGCGAAGTCCTGATCGACAACAGTGCTGACAGCAGCGCAACGGCTGATGCGCCGGCCGAGCAGGACGTGCGCC
>CAZFFB010000114.1:0-6645 GCA_964517735.1 uncultured Pseudomonas sp. | reverse complement strand
AACCCGTATCGTCGCCCTGCACAGCGGTGGCCTGCAGGGGCGCCGCGCCCTGCAGCATCGTCTGTCTCAGCTGGCCTGTGCCTGAGGCGGTTTGCCGCCATGGCGGGCATCACCCATAATCGCCCCATTCATACAGACCAGCCGGCAGGATCTCCATGGATCAATTTCGTAACATCGGCATCATCGGGCGACTGGGCAGTTCGCGGGTGCTCGATACCATCCGTCGCCTCAAGCGCTTCCTGCTGGAGCGCCATCTGCATGTGATTCTCGAAGACAGCATCGCCGAGATGCTCCCGGGGCACGGCATGCAGACCTGCACCCGCAAGCTGATGGGCGAAATCTGCGATCTGGTGATCGTCGTGGGCGGCGATGGCAGCCTGCTCGGTGCGGCGCGCGCCATGGCCCGCCACGGCACGCCGGTGCTTGGGATCAACCGTGGCAGCCTGGGCTTTCTCACCGACATCCGCCCGGACGAGCTGGAGGCGCGTGTCAGCGAGGTGCTGGCCGGCCGCTATCTGATGGAGAGCCGCTTCCTGCTCGAGGCCGAGGTGCGACGCGGCATCGAATCCATCGGCCAGAGCGATGCCCTCAATGACGTCGTGCTGCATCCGGGCAAGACCATGCGCATGATCGAATTCGAGCTCTATATCGATGGCCACTTCGTCTGCAGCCAGAAGGCCGACGGCCTGATCATCGCCACGCCCACCGGCTCCACCGCTTATGCGCTGTCGGCGGGCGGGCCGATCATGCATCCCAAGCTCGATGCCATCGTCATCGTGCCGATGTATCCGCACACCCTGTCCGGCCGGCCGATCGTGGTCGATGGCAACAGCGAGCTGAAGGTCGTGGTCTCGCCTGAGCTGCAGATCTATCCGCAGATCTCTTGCGATGGGCAGAATCACTTTACCTGTGCGCCGGGCGATACCCTGTCGATCCGCAAGAAAGCGCAGAAGCTGCAGCTGATCCATCCGGTCGAGCACAATTACTACGAGGTCTGCCGCACCAAACTGGGCTGGGGCAGCCGTCTGGGAGCGCAGGAATAGTGTTTCTCGATCCGGCACGCGGTTATGACCTGATCGGCGACGTGCATGGCTGTGCGCGGGCGCTCGAGCGCCTGCTGGCCGGGCTTGGCTACCAGCGTCAGGGCGGGGTATGGCGACACCGCGAGCGCATGGCGATCTTCCTGGGGGATCTGGTCGATCGTGGCCCCCACATCCGCGAAACCCTGCATCTGGTGCATGACATGGTGGCCGCCGGCCAGGCGCTGTGCCTGATGGGCAATCATGAGTGGTATGCACTGGCCTGGCACACCCCGGCCCCCCTTGGCAGCGGTCGGCGCCATGTGCGCGAGCACAGTCCCCACAACGCCCGGCTGATCCGCGAAACCCTCGAGCAGCTCGAAGGGTATCCGGGGGATCGGCGAGATTTCATCGACTGGTTCCAGACCCTGCCGCTGTGCATGGATGCCGGACGCTTCCGTCTGGTACATGCCTGCTGGGATGCCGAATTGATCGAGCGTCTGCGCCGCGTGCGACCAGATGCCACCATCGATCGTGCCTTCTTGCAGCAGGCGGCGGACTGGAACAGCTTTGCCGCCCAATGCATCCAGCGCCTGTTGCGCGGTATCGACATGCCGCTGCCCGGCGGCAGGACTCTGACCGGCCGTGACGGCTTCACCCGCGGGGTGTTTCGCACCAAGTTCTGGGGCGAGCGGCCACAGACCTATGGCGATCTGGTCTTCCAGCCCGATGCGCTGCCCGATGAAGTGGCCAGTCTGCCGCTCTCCAATGCCCAGAAGGCGGCGCTGCTGCACTATGGCGAGGATGAGCCGCTGCTGTTTGTCGGCCATTACTGGTGCCAGGGCACGCCGCGGCCCCTGCAGCGCAACCTCGCCTGTCTGGATTACAGCGCGGTGCGCCGCGGCAAGCTGGTCGCCTATCGGCTCGATCAGGAGACCACGCTTGAGGCGCGGCGCTTCTTCTGGGTCGAGGTCGGCGGCGGCATGGCGCTTGATACATGATTGCCAGACTGCTGGCCCTGCGTCTGCCTGTGACCCTGCTGGTGCTGCTGGTCAGCCTGCTGGTGGCGCTGCTCAGTCGCTTTGGCGAGTACCTGGTGATCCTGCAACCGCTGACCTTCAGTGAATTTCGCCTCTCCGGCGACTATCTGTATTTCCCGGCGCAGGGTGATGCGCTGGCCAGCGGCCAGTGGTGGCGGCTGTTCACGCCGATGCTGATCCATTTCGGCGTGCTGCATCTGGCCATGAACGGGCTGTGGTTCTGGGAGCTGGGCCGCCGTCTGGAGCGGGTGCACGGCAGCCTCGTGCTGCTGGCGCTGGTGCTGTTCTACAGCCTGATCGCCAACCTCGCCGAGTTCCTGTTCAGTGGGCCGGCGCTGTTTGGTGGGCTCTCAGGCGTCCTCTACGGACTGCTCGGGCATTGCTGGCTGCGCCAGCGACTGGCGCCCGATCCGCGTCTGGCGCTGCCGTCCGGGGTGATCACCCTGATGCTGGTCTGGCTGCTGGTCTGCCTGAGCGGCGTTACCGTCTGGCTTGGCTTTGGCGCGATCGCCAATGCCGCCCACATCGGCGGTCTGCTCAGTGGTTGCCTGACCGGCGTTCTGGCTGGCCTGCTGGCCCGTCGTTCAGGGTAGAATCGGTCCCTCTTGCCCCTCGGAGGTTTATGCAATGACGTCCTTCATCGACATGATCGAGAACATCACCGCCGACATCTACCAGAACCTCAAGCTGGCGGTGGAAATCGGCAAGTGGCCCGATGGCCGCAAGCTGAGCCAGGAGCAGAAGGAGCTGTGCCTGCAGGCGATGATCGCCTGGGAAATGCAGAACCTGCCGGAGGAGGAGCGCACCGGCTACATGGGCCCGCAGGAGTGTCAGTCCAAGGCCATCCAGGTACCGAACATCCTGTTCAAGACCTCGACCACCTCCGACACCCTGCACTGATGAGCCTCATCGACCGTGGCGCGCTGACCAAGATGGCAGCGCGCCTTGCTGCGCCCGTGCAGTACGCCCTGCGCCTTGATGACCGCGAGCTGCCGCTCAATCCGCTGATCGGCCAGACCCTGCGCCTGGAGTTCCTCGGCGCCATCCACTGCAGCCATTGCGGACGGAAGATCAGGAAGAGCTACGCCCAGGGCTACTGCTACCCGTGCATGACCAGGCTCGCCCAGTGCGACAGCTGCATCATGAGCCCGGAGAAGTGCCATTACGACGCCGGTACCTGCCGCGAGCCGGCCTGGGGCGAGCAATTCTGCATGACCGACCACGTGGTCTACCTGGCCAACTCCAGCGGCGTGAAGGTCGGCATCACCCGCGCCACCCAGATACCGACCCGCTGGCTCGACCAGGGCGCCAGCCAGGCGCTGCCGATCCTGCGTGTTGCCACCCGCCAGCAGTCCGGACTGGTCGAGGATCTTCTGCGCAGCCAGGTGGCGGATCGCACCAACTGGCGCGCGCTGCTCAAGGGCGATGCCGAGCCTGCCGACCTTGTCGCGGTGCGCGAACAGCTCTTTGACAGCTGCCGCGAGGGCCTTGAGGCCTTGCAGCAGCATTTTGGCCTGCAGGCCATCCAGCCGCTGGCCGATGCCGAGCCGCTGGAAATTCGCTACCCGATCGAGCAGTACCCGGCCAGGATCGTCAGTCTCGATCTGGACAAGACCCCGGTGATCGAGGGCACCTTGCAGGGCATCAAGGGCCAGTACCTGATCTTTGATACTGGCGTGATCAATATTCGCAAGTACACGGCCTATCAGGTCGCCGTGCAGCAACTCTGAGGATGCCAGCCATGGCCAGCGCACAACCGAAGACCATCTATCTCAAGGATTACCGGGCTCCCGACTACCTGATCGATGAAACCCACCTGACCTTCGAGCTGTTCGAGGACCACACGCTGGTCCACGCGCAGCTGGTGATGCGCCGCAACCCGGCTGCCGGCGACGGCCTGCCGCCGCTGGTGCTCGACGGCCAGCAGCTCGAACTGCTCGACCTGCACCTCGACGACGTGCCGCTGGCCGCCGGTGACTATCAGCTCACCGACAGCCACCTGAGCCTGCAGCCGGTCCAGCCCAGCTTCGTCATCGACAGCACGGTACGCATCCACCCGGAGCGCAACACCGCGCTGGAAGGCCTGTACAAGTCCGGCGGCATGTTCTGCACCCAGTGCGAGGCCGAGGGCTTTCGCAAGATCACCTTCTACCTCGACCGCCCGGACGTGATGAGCAAGTTCACCACCACGCTGAGTGCGGACAAGCAGGCTTATCCGATCCTGCTCTCCAACGGCAACCCGATCGCCAGTGGCGAGGAGGAGGGCGGCCGCCACTGGGCCACCTGGCAGGATCCGTTCAGAAAGCCCGCCTACCTGTTCGCCCTGGTCGCCGGCGACCTGTGGTGCATCGAGGACAGCTTCCGGACCCTGAGCGGCCGCGACGTCGCCCTGCGCATCTACGTCGAGCCGGAGAACATCGGCAAGCTGCAGCACGCCATGGACAGCCTGAAGAAGTCGATGAAGTGGGACGAGGAGGTGTACGGGCGCGAATACGACCTGGACATCTTCATGATCGTCGCGGTCAACGACTTCAACATGGGCGCGATGGAGAACAAGGGCCTCAACATCTTCAACTCCAGCTGCGTGCTGGCCCACCCGGACACCGCCACCGATGCCGCCCACCAGCGCGTCGAGGCGGTGGTCGCCCACGAGTACTTCCACAACTGGTCGGGCAACCGCGTCACCTGCCGCGACTGGTTCCAGCTCTCCTTGAAGGAAGGCTTCACCGTGTTCCGCGACGCCGAGTTCTCGGCCGACATGAACTCGCGCACGGTCAAGCGCATCGAGGACGTGGCCTTCCTGCGCACCCACCAGTTCGCCGAGGACGCCGGCCCCATGGCCCATCCGGTGCGCCCGGATTCCTACATGGAAATCTCCAACTTCTACACCCTGACCATCTACGAGAAGGGCGCGGAAGTGCTGCGCATGATCCACACCCTGCTCGGCGCCGAGGCGTTCCGCAAGGGTTCGGATCTGTACTTCGAGCGCCACGACGGCCAGGCGGTGACCTGCGACGACTTCGTCCAGGCCATGGAGGACGCCAGCGGTCAGGACCTCACCCAGTTCAAGCGCTGGTACACCCAGGCCGGTACCCCGCAGCTGAGCGTGGCAGACAGCTACGACGCCCACGCCAAGACCTACACCCTGACCTTCCGCCAGAGCTGTCCGGCGACCCCGGGGCAGGAGCACAAGCAGCCCTTCGTCATCCCGGTGGCCATGGGCCTGCTCGATGCCCACGGCCAGGAGCTGGCGCTGCATCTGGCCGGTGAGGCCGAGGCCCGTGGCACCTCGCGAGTGCTGGCGGTGACCGAGGCCGAGCAGAGCTTTACCTTCATCGAGGTGCCGACCCGCCCGCTGCCCTCGCTGCTGCGCGGTTTCAGCGCGCCGGTCAGGCTGAACTTCCCTTACAGCCGCGACCAGCTGATGTTCCTCATGCAGCACGACAGTGACGGCTTCAACCGCTGGGAAGCCGGCCAGCAGCTCGCCGTGCAGGTGCTGCAGGAGCTGGTCGGCCAGCAGCAGCGCGGCGAGCCGCTGCAGCTTGACGCACGGCTGATCGAGGCGCTGCGCAGCGTGCTGGCTGACGAAGGCCTGGATGCGGCGATGGTCGCCGAGATGCTCGCCCTGCCGGCCGAGGCCTATCTGGCCGAGCTCAGCGAGGTGGCTGACGTCGACGCCATCCACATCGCCCGCGAGTTTGCCCGCGAGGCGATTTCCTGCGAGCTGTACGACCTGTTGTGGAGCCGTTATCAGGCCTGCCGCACCGTCTCGCGCAGTACACCCTACGCGGCCGATGCCGCACAGACTGCCCGACGCAGCCTGCAGAATACTGTCCTGTCCTACCTGATGCTGGCCCACAACGACGAGACCCTGGCCGCGGCCATCGAGCAGTTCGAGCATGCCGACAACATGACCGAGCGTCTTGCTGCGCTGGCGGTACTGGTCAACTCGCCATTCGACGCCGAGAAGACCCAGGCACTGGCCAAGTTCGCCGAGCACTTCAAGGACGATGCACTGGTGATGGATCAGTGGTTCGCCGTGCAGGCCGCAAGTCCCTTGCCGGGCGGTCTGGAGCGGGTGCAGGCGCTGATGCATCACGCGGCCTTCACCCTGAAGAACCCCAACAAGGTGCGCGCGCTGATCGGCGCCTTCGCCAACCAGAACCACGTCAACTTCCATCGCATCGACGGCGCCGGCTACCGCTTCCTCGCCAATCAGGTGATTGCGCTGAACGCCCTCAATCCACAGATCGCCGCTCGCCAGCTGACGCCGCTGACCCGCTGGCGCAAGTTCGACGCCGCCCGTCAGGCGCTGATGTGTGCCGAGCTTGAGCGGATCCGCGACAGCGGCGAGCTGTCCAGCGATGTGTTCGAGGTGCTCAGCAAGAGCCTGGCCTGAAGGGCCGGGGGCGCCTCAAGGGGCGCTCCCCGGTGCCTGGTCGGGCGCTCAGCGCGGGTAGAGCGGTGGCAGCTCGCTGTCGTGCGTGTCCTCGCCCGCGTGGCTGGGCAGACGTACCACGGCCTGCCAGAGCGCTTCGCCCTGCCAGCGCGTGCCGTTGGCGCTGTACAGCGTACCGTTGAGGGTG
>CAZFFB010000113.1:0-6687 GCA_964517735.1 uncultured Pseudomonas sp. | reverse complement strand
CTCGGATTCGGCCAGCGCGAGCGGGCTCATCGCCTGCGGCTGCCAGGACTCCTGGTAGTCGCCCCGCTCCTGGCGATGACCGACCGGTGCGCAGAAGGTGGTGCCGCCGATGTGGCGCACGGTGAGCAGGGTGATCTCGTAGTCGAAGTCGATGAAGCCCTCGACGATCACCCGGCCCTTGCCGGCGCGACCGCCCTCCTGGGCATAGTCCCAGGCCTTGCGCACATCGGCTTCGCTGCGCAGCAGGCTCTGCCCCTTGCCGGAGGAGCTCATGATCGGCTTGACCACACAGGGGAAGCCCAGCGCGGTAACTGCGGCGACGTAATCCTCGAAGCTGTCGGCGAAGCGGTACGGCGAGGTGGGCAAACCCAGCTCCTCTGCCGCCAGACGGCGGATGCCCTCGCGGTTCATGGTCAGCTGCGCGGCGCGGGCAGTCGGGATCACGGTGAAGCCTTCGGCCTCCAGCTCGACCAGCGTGTCGGTGGCGATCGCCTCAATCTCCGGGACGATGTAATGCGGCTGCTCCTGCTCGATCACCGCCCGCAGCGCCGCGCCATCCAGCATGCTGATCACGTGGCTGCGGTGCGCCACCTGCATGGCCGGGGCATTGGCGTAACGGTCGACGGCGATCACCTCGCAGCCCAGACGCTGCAGCTCGATGACGACTTCCTTGCCCAGCTCGCCCGAGCCGCACAGCAGTACACGGGTCGCACTCGGCGACAGCGGGGTTCCGATCATGGTCACGGCAAGATTCCTCAGAGGGGGGTCAACAGTCCTGAAGCCAGGGCACGCTCGCGGCAGCGCTCGAGCACGGCGCGGCGCTCGGCGCTGTCCATGCGGCCCCAGCGGGTGATTTCTGCGCCGCTGCGCTGGCAGCCGATGCAGATGTCCTCGTCATCCAGCGCGCAGACATGCACGCAGGGCGAGGCGACCGGTTTGTCCTGCTCGTGCATTCAATCGCCCTGTTCGGCCAGCTCGCGGGCGTAGCGGCGAGCATTGTCCACGTAATGGGCGGCGTTGCGCTTGAGGCCTTCGATCTGTTCCTCGCTGAGCTGGCGCACCACCTTGCCCGGCACGCCCATCACCAGGCTACCGTCGGGAATTTCCTTGCCTTCGGGGATCAGCGCGCCGGCGCCGATCAGGCAGTGCCGGCCGATCTTTGCGCCGTTGAGCACCACCGCGCCGATACCGATCAGGCTGTGGTCGCCGATGCTGCAGCCATGCAGGGTGACCTTGTGACCGATGGTCACGCCCTTGCCGATGCTCAGCGGCCAGCCCATGTCGGTGTGCAATACGCTGCCGTCCTGCACATTGCTGCCCTCGCCGACGTGGATCAGTTCGTTGTCGCCGCGCAGCACAGCGCCGAACCACACGCTGGCATCGGCCTCCAGGCGCACCTTGCCGATCAGGCTGGCATCCGGGGCGACCCAGCTGTCGGGATGGACCTCTACACGGGCATCGCCCAGGCGGTATTTCATCAAAAACTCCTTGCAGGAAGACAGCGCTACGCCTTCAGCGCAGCGGGCGAACATCAGCCGGCGGATGCCGCAGATCGATGCCGGCATCGTAGACCAGGTTGACCAGCTCGACGATCATCAGCGCGGTGAGCCCCCAGATATGAAAGCCCTCCCAGCGATAGCTCGGCACATAGTGACTCACGCCCAGATAGTCGATGCGGTGAGTGACTTCACGAGGATCGTCGCGAAAGAAGGCCAGCGGCACAGAAAACATCGCAGCGATTTCGTCCTCATTGGCGCGCAGCGGTACCGCCTCGGGCACCAGACCGACATAGGGCGTGACCTTGATGCCATAGCGCGAGACCTGGGGACTCAGGGGGCCGACCACCTCGACCAGCGAGGGTGCCAGCCCGACCTCCTCCTCGCTCTCGCGCAGGGCCGTGAAGGCCAGCGAGGTATCGCCAGGATCACGCCGCCCTCCGGGAAAGGCCACCTCGCCGCCATGGGTCGACAGGCGCATGGCACGCTGGGTGAGGATCAGCCCGGGTTCGCGGGCGCAGGTCACCGGCATCAGGACGGCCGCCTCCGGAAAGGCCTGCGTTCTGGGCAAAGGCAGCGGCTGATGGGTGCGTACACGGCGGCGCAGTTCATCCAGCATGGGCAGTCTCATGATCAAGCAAACGCCGGGGCATGATGGCACGAAAGCCACCGCCATCAAAAGATACCGCACCGCAGCCCGCCCTCTTTGCCGGAGCGTCGCACTTGCCTAGAATGCCTGGCGCCACGTGCTGAGTGGCCGCGCTCCCACTTTCGCCCTTTGCGAGCTGCACACCATGACGTTCCTCTCACTGCAGGCGGCACCGCCACTCATCCGCTGGCTGTGCCTGTTGTGCGGCCTGCTGCTGTGCAGCCCAGGCTACGGCCGCACGATGCCGCACCGGGAGGAGGTGCTCGTCGACAAGGTGCTGGTGATCAAATCCACGCGCCAGCTGCATCTGCTGCAACGGGGCGAGGTGCTGAAAAGCTATCGGGTGTCGCTCGGCAAGCGGCCTGGCCCCAAGCGCTTCGAGGGGGACCAGCGCACACCGGAGGGGCTGTACTGGATCAACTGGCGCCAGAGCAGCGAGAAGTACCACCTGTCGATGCACATCTCCTACCCCAACGCCGCCGACCGCGCCCATGCCACGCGCCACGGCCTGTCGCCGGGCAACATGATCATGCTGCATGGCACGCCGCAGGATGAGGAATACCCGGAGTGGTTCTTCCATACCCTTGACTGGACCGAGGGCTGCATCGCCCTGAAAAACGATGACATGCGCGAAGTCTGGGATCTGGTCCGCGATGGCACGCTGATCGAGATCCGTCCCTGATCACCCAACCACCTTGCCGCTGGCCAGCGTCTCCTGCCGGTTGCAGCCGCGCTCAGAACGCCTCCAGCCGCCATACCTCATAGGCCGGCGTCTGGTAAGGATGAGCGGCCTTGAGCGCCGCCACCACCGCGCGGATCAGCTCATCGGCCACCACCATTTCAACCTTCCACTCCTCCACCTGCTCCAGCTCGCCCAGCGCACCCAGAAACGGCTGACTGCCCGGCAACGGACGAAACTGGCCGATCCCTGCCACCTGCCAGCAGCACTGGTCATAGTCGCCGATGCGCCCGGCACCGGCGGCGAACAGTGCATCCTTGACCTGCTGCAGATGGCTGGCGGGAACGAAGAAACTCAGCTTGTACATGAATGTCCTCTGTGCATCACACATGGCAATGGGCGGGCGACGCCCAAAAATGCCAAGGGCGCCACAGCAGCGCCCTTGGCAGTCAACGGACCGGGCAATCAGGTGCCCGGTCGATAGCGCGGTCAGCCGACCCAGACACGCGCATTGCGGAACATGCGCATCCAGCCGGCATTTTCCTGCCATTCGTCAGGGCGCCAGGAGTTCTGCACGGCGCGGAATACCCGCTCCGGGTGGGGCATCATGATGGTGACCCGACCATCGCGACTGGTCAGACCGGTGATGCCCAGCGGCGAACCGTTCGGGTTAGCCGGGTAGCGCTCGGTGACCTGGCCGTAATTGTCGATGAAACGCAGTGCCACCTGTCCCGACAGATCAGCCTGCTGCAGCGCTGCCTGACCGGCGAACTCGGTGTAGCCCTCGCCATGGGCAATCGCGATCGGCAGACGCGAGCCGACCATGCCCCGCAGGAAGATCGACGGCGACTCCTGTACCTCGACCATCGCCACCCGCGCCTCGAACTGCTCGGAGCGGTTGCGCACAAAGCGCGGCCAGACTTCGCTGCCGGGGATCAGGTCGGTCAGGTGCGAGAGCATCTGGCAACCGTTGCACACGCCGAGGGCAAAGCTGTCGCCGCGCTCGAAGAAGGCAGCGAAGTTGTCGCGGGCCCGCGCATTGAACAGCACCGATTTGGCCCAGCCACCACCGGCACCCAGCACGTCGCCGTAGGAGAAGCCGCCACAGGCCACCAGACCCTTGAAGTCCGCCAGACTGACCCGGCCAGCAATGATGTCGCTCATGTGCACATCCACCACGGCAAAGCCTGCGCGGTGGAAGGCCGCGGCCATCTCGGTCTGGCCGTTGACGCCCTGCTCGCGCAGGATCGCCATACGCGGACGCACGCCGGTATTGATGTAGGGCGCCGCCACGTTGTCGTTGACCTCAAAGCTCAGGCGGGCCGACAGACCAGGATCCTGCTCATCCAGCAGTGCAGCAAACTCCTGGTCAGCACACTCGGCGTTGTCGCGCAGACGCTGGATGCGGTGACTGGTCTCGCTCCACAGGCGCTGCAGGGTGCGACGCTCGGCGCGGTAGACACTCTCGCCAGCCAGGCTCAGGTGGATATCGCCCTCGGCCACCGGCTGACCGATCACGCTGACCGAACCATCAAGGCCGGCATTGGCAAAGCGCACCAGCACCTCGGCGACATCTGCCTGGCGCACCTGGATCAGCGCGCCCAGCTCCTCGTTGAACAGCACCTCGGCCAGTGCATCGCGGCTGTCGGTCAGCGCATCGAGCTGCAGGTCAAGGCCGCAATGCCCGGCAAAGGCCATTTCCAGCACGCAGGCCAGCAAGCCACCATCGGAGCGGTCGTGGTAGGCCAGCAGACGGCCTTCATCATTGAGCGCCTGGATGGTCTCAAAGAACGCCTTGAGTTCGGCCGGATTGTCGACATCCGGCACCTCGCGGCCGAGACGGCTGTAGACCTGGGCGAGGATCGAGCCGCCCATACGATGGCGGCCACGGCCCAGATCAATCAGCAGCAGCTCGGTAGCGCCCTTGTCCAGACGCAGCTGCGGGGTCAGAGTCTGGCGAATGTCCTGCACCGGGGCAAAGCCTGAGACCACCAGCGACAGCGGTGCGGTGACGCTTTTTTCCTCGCGGCCATCCTGCCAGCGGGTCTTCATCGACATGGAGTCCTTGCCGACCGGAATGGTGATGCCCAGTGCCGGGCACAGCTCCATGCCGACCGCCTTGACGGTGTCGTACAGGCGCGCGTCCTCGCCCGGATGGCCGGCAGCAGCCATCCAGTTGGCCGACAGCTTGATGTCGGACAGCTTGCCGATGCGCGCGCTCGCCAGGTTGGTGATCGCCTCACCGACCGCCATGCGCCCGGAAGCCGGGGCATCGAGCAGCGCCAGCGGGGTACGCTCACCCATCGCCATCGCCTCGCCGGTGTAGACGTCGAAGGCGGTGGCGGTCACCGCACAGTCGGCTACCGGCACCTGCCAGGGGCCGACGAACTGATCGCGGGCCACAAGGCCAGTGATCGAGCGATCACCAATGGTGATCAGGAAGCTCTTGGAGGCTACCGCCGGATGACGCAGCACGCGCTCGATGGCCTCGCTCAGCTCGACGCCGGCCGGGGAGAAATCATCGCCCAGCTCAGCCTCGCGGCTCACCGAGCGGTGCATGCGCGGCGGTTTGCCGAGTAGCACCTCCAGCGGCATGTCCACCGGATTGTTGCCAAAGTGCTGGTCATGCACGGTCAGCTGGCGCTCCTCGGTGGCCTCGCCGACCACCGCGAACGGGCAGCGCTCGCGCTCGCAGATCTCGCGGAAGGTGTCGAGGTCAGCGGCATCGACGGAGAGCACATAGCGCTCCTGCGACTCGTTGCACCAGATTTCCAGCGGGCTCATGCCCGGCTCGGCATTCGGCACGTTGCGCAGCTCGAAGCGGCCACCGCGACCGGCATCGTTGATCAGCTCCGGCAGGGCGTTGGACAGACCGCCCGCACCGACATCGTGGATGAACTTGATCGGGTTGTTGTCGCCCATCTGCCAGCAGCGGTCGATGACCTCCTGGCAGCGGCGCTCCATTTCCGGGTTCTCGCGCTGCACCGAGGCGAAGTCGAGGTCGGCCGAGCTGCTGCCGGTGGCCATCGACGAGGCGGCGCCGCCGCCCAGGCCGATCAGCATGGCCGGGCCGCCCAGCACGATCAGCTTGCCACCGACCGAAATCTCGCCCTTCTGCACGTGCTCTTCGCGGATGTTGCCGAGGCCGCCGGCGAGCATGATCGGCTTGTGGTAACCGCGCACCTCTTCACCGCGCTGGGTGGCGATGCTCTGCTCGAAGGTGCGGAAGTAGCCGGTCAGGTTGGGACGGCCGAACTCGTTGTTGAACGCGGCGCCGCCCAGCGGGCCCTCGATCATGATGTCCAGCGCGCTGACGATGCGCTCGGGCTTGCCATAGGGCTTCTCCCAGGGCTGCTCAAAGCCTGGGATCTGCAGGTTGGAGACGGTGAAGCCGACCAGACCGGCCTTGGGCTTGGAGCCACGACCGGTAGCACCCTCGTCGCGGATCTCGCCGCCGGAGCCGGTGGAGGCGCCGGGGAACGGGGCGATGGCGGTCGGGTGGTTGTGGGTTTCCACCTTCATCAGGATGTGCACCGGCTCTTCATGCGCGGCGTACTCATGGCTGCCCGGCTGCGGGAAGAAGCGCCCGGCGCTGAAGCCCTCAATCACCGAGGCGTTGTCCTTGTAGGCACTCAGGACGCCTTCGCGGTGCAGCTCGTAGGTGTTCTTGATCATGCCGAACAGCGACTTGGCCTGCTCTTCGCCGTCGATGTCCCAGCTGGCGTTGAAGATCTTGTGCCGGCAGTGCTCGGAGTTGGCCTGGGCGAACATCATCAGCTCGATGTCGTGGGGGTTGCGCCCCAGGTCGGTGAAGCTCTTCACCAGGTAGTCGATCTCGTCCTCGGCCAGGGCCAGGCCCAGCT
>CAZFFB010000112.1:0-6722 GCA_964517735.1 uncultured Pseudomonas sp. | reverse complement strand
GGCGTTGAATGGCGGCGAGCATGTCTATCCGGTGCATCGTCTGGACCGGCCGACCTCAGGACTACTGCTGTTTGCCCGCGATGCACAGACCGCCAGCCAGCTCGGTCAGGCCTGGATGGCTGGCGAGATCCGCAAGACCTATCTGGCCATGGTGCGCGGCTGGACGCCGGAGCACGGCAGCATCGACCATCCGCTGCGCGAGCATGCCATCGACCGGCGCGAGAAGGATGCCGAGCAGCCGCTGCGCGAGGCACTGACCCATTACCGGCGCCTGGCCACCACCGAGATCCCGGTGGCGATCGAGGGCTATGCGCAGAGCCGTTACAGTCTGGTCGAGCTGTATCCAGAGACCGGCCGCAAGCACCAGCTGCGCCGCCATCTGCAGCACATCAGCCATCCGATCATCGGCGACACCAATTACGGCCGCACCCGCCACAACCACTACTTTGCCGAGCGTTTTGGCTTCAGTCGCCTGATGCTGGCCGCCACCGCCCTGACCTTGCGTCACCCGGTCAGCGGTGCCTGGTTGAACCTGCAGGCCACCCCCCAGGCCAGCTTTCTTGAGGTGCTGTCGATCTTTGCCCACCTGCCGGAGCTGGCCGCCGGCGCAGGCCGCTGACCCGGTGCAGCGTCACAGGCCGCGGCGCAGCGCCTCGGCCTGAGGCATCACAGTCACCTGTACCTGCGGGTCATGATTGCCACCACCCAGGATCACCCCGCGCAGCGGTGAGACATCACTGAAATCGCGCCCCCAGGCCAGGGTGATGTGGCCAAGACCTGGAATCAGGTTGTTGGTGGGGTCGAAATCCACCCAGCCCTGCTGCGGGCACCAGACCGCCAGCCAGGCATGGGAGGCATCGGCACCGATCAGCCGTGGCTGCCCGGCCGGCGGCTCGGTGAGCAGGTAACCGCTGACGTAGCGGGCGGCCAGGCCGCGGGCACGCAGGCTGGCCAGCATCAGGTGGGCAAAATCCTGACAGACGCCACGGCGCTGTTCGAGCACCTCGGCCAGCGGGGTGTAGACCGAGGTGGCCGCGGCATCGTAGGTGAACTGGTCAAACAGCTGGCTCATCAGTGCCTGCACTGCCTCAAGCAGCGGGCGCCCGGGAGGAAAACAGGCGTCGGCCCAGTCGGCAAAGAGCTGCTTGATGTGCACATAGGGTGACTCGAAGCGATAGCGCGCCGCCTCCAGCGCCAAAGGGTCCAGATGCCGGCCACTGTAGGCCAGCTGATCGCAGACCTGCTCCCAGGGGGGCGAATCCGTCAGATCGAGCACCGGACGCGGCAGCACCTCGATATCCAGCCGGGCCCGCACGATCAGCTCGTCATGGGGCCGCTCGAAGGCCAGGCGGGTCAGCGGGTTACCAAATACATCCAGCTCGTCACGGCGCCGGGTCGGTTCGGGGCTGACCTCAAGCGTCCTTGCGTGGCAGCGCTGCCAGGCGCATTCGCGCGGCCAGAGGTGCGCCAGCTGCTGGGCCAGAGAGACCGGTGCGGTGTAATGGTAGTGGGTGTCGTGAAGCACCAGATAACGAGCGCTGCGGGTCATGAAAAGGTGCCTCTCAAGTCGACTGGGTCTGCTGGCTGACATCAACATGCACGAAGAAGCGCAGACCCAGCTGATCGGACAACTGCCCGGCACAGGTGGTGATCTGCTCCAGCAGCGCCGCCAGCGCCTGCGCCGCCTCGCTGCCCTGCACCGCTTCGAGCCGGCCCAGATCGAAGGTGGCCAGTTGCTGCTCGAGGGCCTTGAGGGCCGCCGGGGCGGCGAGCTCATCCAGATCCTTCAACGCTTCCAGCGAGCGCTGCAGCATGCGCAGCTGGAAGCGCACCGCGTGGGGGTTGTATTCATCGATCAGCAGCAGGTCAAGCACCGGAATGGTCTGCGCAGCCGCCAGATAACGGGTGCGATAGGTGATGCTGCTGTTGCCAAGCTCCAGCAGCCAGTTCAGTGCGCTGCTGTCATAGAGGGCCAGATCATCCAGGAAGGCGGCGATGCTTTCGCCGAGCATCTGCAGGCGCTCGATGCGCCGGCCGATCATCAGAAAACGCCAGCCGTCATCGCGTGTCATGTCATCCAGGGCAAAGCCTGACTGGGCCGCCAGTGCCATCAGCAAGGCGTCCAGAAACTCGAGCAAGGCGCCCGGATCGGCACTGCCGTCCAGTGCCTGCACGTCGCGATTGAGCTGCAGCAGGGCCTGCCAGTTCTCGCCGGACAGCTTGCCCCGCACGCTGGTGGCCGCCCAGTGCAGGTTGTCGAGGTTGCTGCGCAGGCTGAAGGGCCAGCGGCCGTCGGCCACCGCACGCAGCAGGCGCTCGGCGAGGGTATCGCGCGCGCCGGGCTCGGGCAGCAGTTGCAGGCGCTGGGCCACCGCCAGGGCGCTGTAGAGCGCCCGCGGGTCGTCATCGTCGACATAGCGGTCGATCAGGATGCGCAAGAGGCGCGCACTGTACTCGCAGCGCTCGCAGTAACGGCCAAACCAGAACAGGTTTTCCACCATCCGCGAGGGCAGATAGGGGTCGCTGCGCACGATGTCCGCCACCCCAAGGCTGCGGGTCAGCAGCGCCCAGGGCTCGCCAGTCTGGCGCAGACCCAGCACCCAGGTATCCTTGCTGACCCCACCGTGCGCCATCGACAGCGGCGCATTGGCGCTGTCAGCGGCCGTGCGGGTCAGTGCCCCGGGCATCACCCGGTAGCCATCGGGGCCGGCCACGGCAAAGACCCGCATGGTGATCGGCTGGGCATCGAGGCGGGCATCGTGCGCGCGCCAGACCGGCGCCAGCGACAGCTGCGGCCGCTCCTGGGCGACATAGGCATAGGGGCGCTGGCGCAGCCGCTCGCCCAACGCCGCCAGGGCGGCTTCATCGAGCTGCGGGCCAAATTGCGGGGTGAAACGCTGGGAGGGAAACGCACCACGGATCAGCAGCTCCGGCAGGCGCTGCAGGGCCTGCTCGAACACCGGTGGCTCGCCACACCACCAGCTGGCAATCGAGGGCAGCTGCAGCGACTCGCCCAGCAGCTGCTGGCAGATCACTGGTAAAAAGCCCGGCAGGCCCGGCGATTCCAGCACGCCGCTGCCCAGCGCATTGGCCACCAGCACCCGCCCCTGACGAACAGCCTCGAGCAGCCCCGGCACCCCTTGCACCGAGTCGCTGCGCAGCTCCAGAGAGTCGCAGAACTCGTCATCCAGCCGGCGCAGCAGGGCATGCACGCGCTTGAGGCCACCCAGCGTCTTCAGGTAGACGGTGGCATCACGCACCGTCAGGTCGCTGCCCTCCACCAGCGGGTAGCCGAGCTGGCGCGCGAGGAACAGATGCTCGAAATAGCTGGAATGAAAACGCCCGGGAGTGAGCAGCACCACCAGCGGGGTTTCGCCAGGCGGCGCTGGCGCCTGACGGGCCAGCGTTTCCTGCAGGGTGCGAAAGTAGCCGGCCAGATGCTGCACGCGCAGGTCGCGGTACAGCTCGGGATAGGCCCGGGAAATCAGCGAGCGATTCTCCAGGGCATACCCGGCCCCGGTGGGCGCCTGGGTGCGATCCGCCGTCGCCCACCAGCGCCCGTCGCTGCCGCGCACCAGATCCACCGCATACAGGTGCAGCCAGGTACCGCCGGGAGGCGTGATGCCCTGACAGGGCCACAGGTAATGCGGGTGACCAAACACCAGATCCGCTGGCAGCAGCCCCTCGGCGATCAGACGCTGCTCGCCGTAGATATCGGCCAGCAGGGCATTGAGCAGACGGGCCCGCTGCGCGACAGCCGCCGCCAGCGGCTGCCACTCATCGGCCGGGATCAGGTGCGGCAGCAGATCCAGCTGCCAGGGCCGGTCGGCACCGTCGGGATCGGCATAGACGTTGTAGGTGACGCCATTTTCGCGGATCTGCCGGTTCAGCAGCGCCTGACGCTGTTGCAGCTGCTCCAGGGTGCAGCGCTGCAGGGGCTTTAGCAGCGCCTGCCAGTGGGGACGCACACGGCCTTCGGCATCGAACAGCTCATGATGGCCCGCAGCAGCGCGGGGGTAATCGCTCAACAGGTGGGGCATGGCAGGACTCGACAGCAATCGATTCCATCAGGGCCCCGCCGCAGCGGGACCCTGATGACTCAGTGACGACGCAGATCCAGCGTCATGGGCAGCTCGCGGTCGATCTGCACTGCAGCGACCTGCACCCGGCCCGGCGTATGGCCGATCCGGAAGAAGCGCGCCAGCCGGCGACTTTCCGCCTCATAGGCATTCACCGGCAGGGTCGCGTAATTGCGACCACCGGGGTGGGCCACATGATACTGGCAGCCGCCTAGCGAGCGCTCCATCCAGGTATCCAGCAGGTCAAAGACTAACGGCGTGTGTACACCGATGGTCGGCTGCAGGCAGGAGGCCGGCTGCCAGGCCCGGTAGCGCACCCCGGCCACGAACTCACCCACCGTGCCAGTTGGCGTCAGCGGCACCGGCACACCATTGCAGGTCAGCACATAGCGATCGGTAGACATGCCGCTCAGGCGCACCTGCAGACGCTCCAGGGAGGAGTCGACATAGCGCACCGTACCGCCGGCCGCGCCCTCCTCGCCCAGCACATGCCAGGGCTCCAGCGCCTGACGCAGCTCCAGCTGGATACCGGCGGCTGCAAAGTCGCCCACCCTTGGGAAGCGGAACTCAAAGTGCGACGCAAACCACTCGGCCGGCAGCGGATAACCGGCGGCACCCAGCTCATGCAGCACATCCGCGAAGTCCTGCTGGATAAAGTGCGGCAGCAAGAAGCGATCATGCAGCTCGGTCCCCCAGCGCACCAGCCGCTGCGGGCGGTAGGGCGTTTTCCAGAAGCGGGCAATCAGCGCGCGCAGCAGCACCTGCTGGGCCAGACTCATCCGCGCATGGGGCGGCATTTCGAAGGCGCGCAGTTCCAGCAGGCCCAGCCGGCCACTGGCGGAATCGGGCGAGTAGAGCTTGTCGATGCAGAACTCGGCGCGGTGGGTGTTGCCGGTGACATCGACCAGCAGGTTGCGCAGCAAGCGATCGACCAGCCACGGCGGGCAATCCGTGCCCGGCTCCGGCATCTGTGCAAAGGCGATCTCCAGTTCGTAGAGCGCGTCATTGCGCGCCTCGTCGACGCGCGGCGCCTGCGAGGTCGGACCGATGAACAGGCCGCTGAACAGGTAGGACAGCGACGGGTGGTTGTGCCAGTAGCTGATCAGGCTGCGTAGCAGGTCCGGGCGACGCAGGAAGGGCGAGTCGGCCGGGGTAGCGCCGCCGAGCACGAAGTGATTGCCACCGCCGGTGCCGGTGTGGCGGCCATCGATCATGAATTTCTCCGAGGACAGGCGGGTCAGACGCGCCGCCTCGTAGAGGAATTCGGTGCGCTCGACCAGCTCGCCCCAGCTGGCGGCCGGGTGGATGTTCACCTCGATCACGCCAGGGTCGGGGGTGACGCGAAAATGCGCCAGACGCGGATCGGCCGGCGGCTCGTAGCCTTCCAGCAGCACCGGGCAGTTCAGCTCAGCGGCGGTGGCCTCGATGGCGGCCACCAGCGCCAGGTAGTCCTCAAGGCGCTCGAGCGGCGGCATGAACAGGTACAGACGGCCCTCGCGCGGCTCGGCGCACAGCGCACTGCGCACGACATGGGCGGCGGACTGGAAGGGCTCGGGGGCCGCCTCGCCCTGCACCGCCGGGCCGGCCGCAACAGGGCGCTGCTGCGGGCGAATATCCCGATAGCCTGGCAGCGGCGGGAAGCTCTGATTCAGATCGGCGGGGTTGATGTAGGGGTAGTCCGCAGCACTGGCCCAGGGCTGGGAGTCCAGCGGCAGACGGTAGCCCAGCGGCGAGTCGCCCGGGATCAGCCGGCACTGCTCATCGCGCAGGAACCAGGCGCCACTCTGCCAGCGTGTCCCGTCACTGCTGCGCGCCAGCGGCAACACATGGCCGACCACCTGATCAAGACCACGATCAAAGACCCGGCGCAGGCGTTCGCGCTCCAGCGGATCGGCCAGTCGCGAATCCTCGGCGCTGACGTTGCTGGGCAGACGCCGCTCGCGCCACAGGTAATAGAGCCAGTCCTCGAAGGCCGGGAACACATGGCCTTCTTCCAGCCCCAGCGTGCGCGCCAGGGTGGCGAGAAAGCGCGCGGCCAGGCGGGCATCAGCGCCGTAGTCCTGTTGCTCATCGGCAATCAGGTGCGGCGCCTGCCAGATCGGCTGACCATCGCGGCGCCAGAAGCAGTTCAGCGACCAGCGCGGCAGTTGCTCGCCCGGATACCACTTGCCCTGACCAAAATGCACCAGCGCCGCGGGGGCATAGTGGTCGCGCAGGCGGTGATACAGCTCGGCGGCCAGACGGCGCTTGTGCGGGCCGAGGGCCGCCGTGTTCCACTCTGCCGCATCCGGGCAGTCGATCGAGACGAAGGTCGGCTCACCGCCCATGGTCAGGCGCACATCGGCGGCGAGCAGTTCGGCATCGACCTGCTCGCCCAGCGCGTTGATTGCCTGCCACTGCGCCTCGCTGTAAGGCAAGGTGACCCGGGGGGCTTCCCAGATGCGCTCGACCTGCATGTGGTGGCTGAACTCGCACTCGCACGGGTCGACCCCGCCGCTGATCGGCGCCGCCGAGGATGGCTCTGGGCTGCAGGCAACCGGAATATGCCCCTCGCCAGCGAACAGCCCCGAGGTCGGATCAAGACCGATCCAGCCCGCGCCGGGCAGATAGACCTCGCACCAGGCGTGCAGGTCGGTGAAATCC
>CAZFFB010000111.1:0-6828 GCA_964517735.1 uncultured Pseudomonas sp. | reverse complement strand
GAGAGCCAAATGGCAGTCGAAGAGGGTGCCACCCTGGTGACCGGTGGCGGTATTCCGGAGCTGCCCGCGGAGCTGGGTGCCGGTGCCTGGGTGCAGCCGACCATCTGGACCGGTCTGCCGGAAACCGCCGCAGTGGTACGCGAAGAGATCTTCGGGCCCTGCTGCCATATCGCGCCCTTTGACCGGGAAGACGAAGTCATCCGCCTGGCCAACGATACCGATTACGGCCTGTCGACCACCATCTGGACCTCCGACCTGGCCCGGGCGCACCGGGTGGCCGCACGTATCGATGTGGGCATCACCTGGGTGAACAGCTGGTTCCTGCGGGATCTGCGCACCCCCTTCGGCGGCTCCAAGCAGTCCGGCATCGGCCGCGAGGGCGGTGTGCACTCGCTGGAGTTCTACACCGAGACGCGCAACGTCTGCGTGAAGCTGTAAGCCGCGCCGCCGGCCTGTAGGGGCGAATTCATTCGCCAATGAGTTCGCGTCAAGGCGAATGAATTCGCCCCTACGAGAGCTGGCCCGGACATTCGATTGCATTCGCCCCCACGGGACAGAGACATGGACAACAACAAGATCGAGCAATACGGCGACGAGCTTTACGAAGCGTTCGTCGCCCGCCGTGCGGTGCCGCCGCTGCTGAGCCGCGAGCCGGACATCACCATCGAGGACGCCTACCGCATTCAGCAGCGCTTCGTCGCGCGCCGCCTGGCGGCTGGCGAGACGGTGGTCGGCAAGAAGATCGGCGCCACCAGCAAGCCGGTGCAGGATTTCCTCGGTGTGTACCAGCCGGACTTCGGCATCCTCACCTCGGGCATGGTCTATCAGGAGGGCGACACCATCGACCTCGGCGGCCTGATCCAGCCCAAGGCCGAGGCGGAGCTGGCCTTCGTGCTCAAGCACGACCTCAAGGGCCCGGGCATCACCGCGATGGACGTGATCCGCGCCACCGACTACGTAGTGCCGTGCTTCGAGATCGTCGATTCGCGCATCGAGAACTGGCAGATCAAGATCCAGGACACCGTGGCCGACAACGCCTCCTGCGGCGTGTACGTGCTGGGCAAGACCCAGGGCGATCCGCGCAAGCTGGACCTGACCCTGGCCGGCATGGTGCTGGAAAAGAACGGCGAGCTGTTCTCCACCGGCGTCGGCGCCGCGGTGCAGGGTTCGCCGGCCAACGCGGTGGCCTGGCTGGCCAACACCCTCGGCGAGCTGGGCATCCCCTTCAAGGCCGGTGAGGTGATCCTTTCCGGTTCGCAATCTTCGCTGGTGCCGGTGGTCGATGGCGACGAACTGGTGTGCACGGTCGGCGGCCTTGGCAGCTGCCGGGTGAAATTCTCCGGGAGGAGCGCAGCATGAGCAGCCAACTGACCCTGTCCCGCGAGGACATCGTTCGCCTGTGCGAGCGCGTCGAAGGCGCACAGACCCGCGCCTACGCGATCCCCAAGCTCACCGACGAATACCCGGACATGACCATCGCCGACGGCTACGCCGTGCAGAGCGAGCTGCGCCGGCGCTTCATCGCCCAGGGCCACACGCTGGTCGGCTGGAAGGCCGGACTGACCTCCAAGGCGAAGATGCAGCAGATGGGTGTCAGCGTACCGTCCATCGGCTTCCTCACCGACCGCATGGCGCGCCCGGAGAACTCGGCGATCTCCACGTCCGATCTGGTGCACCCGCGCGTCGAGTGCGAAGTGGCCTTCGTGATGAAGGAAACCCTGCAGGGGCCGGGCTGCACCGCGGCCGACGTGCTGGCGGCCACCGACTACGTGCTGCCGGCGGTGGAAATCATCGATTCGCGCTTCTCCGGCTTCAAGTTCGATCTGGCCAGCGTGATCGCCGACAACGGCTCCTCGGCGCGCTTCGTCGGCGGCGGCCGGCCGCGCTACGTCGAGGACCTCGACCTGCGCACCCTCGGCGTGGTGATGGAGAAGAACGGCGAGATCGTCGGCATGGGCGCCAGCGCCGCGGTGCTCGGCCATCCGGCCGAGGCGGTGGCCATGCTGGTGAACATCCTCGCCGAGCTGGGTGAGAACCTGCCGGCCGGCAGCTTCGTGATGAGCGGTGGGATCACCGAGGCCGTGCCGGTCAATCCGGGCGACAGCGTGGTCGCCCGCTTCCAGGAGCTCGGCAGCGTTTCCATGCGCTTTATCGAATAACAAGAATCTGAAGAGGATCCCCCATGCCCATCATCGAAATGCACATGATCGAAGGCCGCACCGTGGAGCAGAAGCAGCGCGTCGCTGCCGCCGTCACCAGTGCGGTCGCCGAGAGCCTGGATTGCAGCCCGGAAACCGTGCGCATCCTGATCACCGAACACCGCGAATACGAGTTCTACGTCGCCGGCCTGAGCAAGCCGCAGCGCGCCGCGCTGTCGGCACAGGGCGAGGAGCAAGCACAATGAAGAAGATCCGTTGCGCACTGATCGGCTCGGGCAACATCGGCACCGACCTGATCTACAAGATCCAGCGCAGTGAGGTGCTGGAGCCGGTATGGATGGTCGGCATCGACCCCGAATCCGAAGGCCTGGCGCGTGCCCGCGCGATGGGCCTGAAGACCACCAGCGATGGCGTGGACGGCCTGCTCAAGCACGTGCTGGAGGACAACATCCAGATCGCCTTCGACGCCACCAGCGCCTACGTGCACGCCGAGAACAGCCGCAAGCTCAACGAACTGGGCGTGCTGATGATCGACCTGACCCCGGCGGCCATCGGCCCGCTGTGCGTGCCGCCGGTGAACCTGCGCGAGCACGCCGACAAGCTGGAGATGAACGTCAACATGATCTCCTGCGCCGGTCAGGCGACCATCCCGATCGTCCACGCCGTGTCGCGCATCCAGAGCGTCGGCTACGCCGAGATCGTCGCCAGCCTGGCGTCGAAGTCGATCGGCCCGGGCACCCGCGCCAACCTCGACGAGTTCACCTACACCACCTCCAGTGCGCTGGAGAAGGTCGGTGGCGCGCGCAAGGGCAAGGCGCTGGCGATCATCAACCCGGCCGAGCCGCCGATGATCATGCGCAACACCATCTCCTGCCTGACCGACGACGAGCCGGACCAGGCGCGCATCAGCGCCTCGATCCTCGAAATGATCGGCGAGGTACAGAAGTACGTGCCGGGCTACCGGCTGGTCAATGGCCCGCTGTTCGACGGCAACAAGGTCGCGGTATTCATGGAAGTGGCCGGCCTCGGCGACTACCTGCCGACCTACGCCGGCAACCTCGACATCATGACCGCGGCGGCCACCCGTACCGCGGAGATGTTCGCCGAGGAGATCCTCAAAGGAACCATCCAGCTGCCAGCCCCGGAGGTCGCGTGATGAACCAGACCAACAGTCTCAAGGGCCGCAAGGTCATCCTCCACGACATGTGCCTGCGCGATGGCATGCACGCCAAACGCGAGCAGATCAGCGTCGAGCAGATGGTCAAGGTCGCCACCGCCCTCGACGACTCCGGCGTGCCCTACATCCAGGTCACCCACGGCGCGGGCCTGGGCGGCAACTCGCTGCAGCACGGCTTCGCCCCGCACAGCAACGAGGAGTACATCAGCGCCGTCGCCTCCAAGATGAAGCAGGCCAAGGTCTCGGTGCTGCTGATTCCGGGCCTGGGCACCATGAAGGAGCTGCAGTCGGCTTTTGATTGCGGTGCGCGCAGCGTGCACGTGGCCACCCACTGCACCGAGGCGGACACCTCGCCGCAGCACATCGCCTTCGCCCGCAAGCTGGGCATGGACACCACCGGCTTCCTGATGATGGCCCACCTCAACGATGCCGAAGGCATCGCCAGGCAGGGCAAGCTGATGGAGTCCTACGGCGCGCAGACCGTGTACGTCACCGACTCGGCCGGCTACATGCTGCCCGAGGACGTCAAGGCGCGCATCGGTGCCCTGCGCGAAGTGCTCAACCCGGAAACCGAGATCGGCTTCCACGGCCACCATAACCTGGGCATGGGCATCGCCAACTCCATCGCCGCCATCGAGGCCGGCGCCAGCCGCATCGACGGCTCGGCCGCAGGCCTTGGCGCTGGCGCCGGCAACACCCCGCTGGAAGTGTTCGCCGCGGTGTGCGAGCGCATGGGCATCGACACCGGCGTCGACCTGTTCAAGCTGATGGATGTGGCCGAGGACATCATCGTGCCGATGATGGAGCACGTGGTGCGCGTCGACCGCGAGTCGCTGACCCTCGGCTACGCCGGCGTCTACTCGACCTTCCTGCTGCATGCCAAGCGCGCTTCCGAGCGCTTCGGCGTACCGGCGCGCGACATCCTGGTCGAGCTGGGTCGCAGGAAGATGATCGGCGGCCAGGAGGACATGATCCTCGACACCGCGATGACCATGGCCAAGGAGCGCGGGCTGCTGAAGTCGGCTTGATGCCTGTGCAGGAGCGAATTCATTCGCGACCCGCGTCAGCGGCGCGGCATATCCACGCCCCGCATGCGGGGCGTTCGCGGATGAATCCGCTCCTGCAGCCACGGAGAACCATACCGAGTGGTGATGTCATGAGTGCAAACAACGAACTGGCCGTGGTGGTCGGCGCCACCGGCGCCTTCGGCCAGGCGATAGTCGAGCGGCTGTGCGCCGCAGGCCTGGACGTGCTGGCGGTGGCGCGCAGCGCGGCGAGCCTCGATGCGCTGGCCAGCCGCCAGCCCGGCGTGACCGGCTGCGTGGCCGATATCGCCAGCGACGAGTCCATCGCCCAGATCGCCGCCGCCGTCGACCGCCCGGTGCGCATGGTCGTGCACGGGCCGGGCGTGGCGGTGGCCGGCGGGGTGCTGGATGCGCCGACCAGTGCACTGGTCGATGCCGTGAACATCAAGGTCGGCGGCCTGCTGCGCCTGGTGCGCGCGGTGGACGCGCGCCTGCTGAGCGGCTCGCGGCTGGTGGCCATCGGCGGCCACTACGGCTTCGAGCCGACCGCCTACGCGGCGGCGGCCGGGGTGGCCAACGCCGCACTGGCCAACGCCAGCCGCCAGCTCAGCCTGGCCTACGGCCCGCGTGGCATCACCGCGCACCTGATCGCCCCGGGTCCTGCCGATACCGAGCGCCTGCACCGGGTCGCCGCCGACCGCGCGGCGCTGCGCGGGATCAGCGCCGAGGCGGTGCTGGCCGAGATGTGCGCCGAGTCGTCCCTTGGTGCGTTGACCACCCCAGCGCAGGTCGCCTGGGCGGTGTCCCTGCTGCTGGCGCCGGAAGCCGATGCGATGACCGGCTCGACGCTGATGCTGGATTCCGGGCGCCGTCGCGGCCTGCCTTGATCGTCAGCCAACGGGAAAGTACTGCGCAGATAACAATAATCGGAGGTGCGCCATGCCTGTCGTGAACTTCCATCTGCTGGCGGGGCATAGCTCCGCGGAGCAGGACGAACGCCTGCTGGTCGAGGCCTCGCGCCTCTACAGCGAGGTGCTCAAGGCGCCTATGGAGCGGGTACGGGCTTTCATCACGACGCATCCCGCCAGCCAGTTCGCTGTCGCTGGTGTGCCGTGCAGCAGCGGCGGCCTGCACGCGCCTTTCTTCGAATTCATCGTCCTTGAAGGCCGCTCGCTGGAGGAGCGTCAGCGCCTGTCGCAGGGTTTCACCGAGTTGCTGGTGGAGGTGTTCGGTGTGCATCGCGAGCTGGTGCGCGGCCGTTGTCAGCGGGTGGCAGCGGAGGACTGGTCGATTGGCGGGGAGCCGGCCAGCGTGCTGCGTGCCGAGGAAGTGGCGGCCCGCGCCCGCGCTTCATCCGGGGAGGACGGGGCATGAGACACGAAATCCATATTGAGGATACCGGGGAGTGCTATGTCTGCGACGAGCAGGAAACCGTGCTCAACGGCATGGCCAAGATTGGCCGCAAGGGTATCCCGGTTGGCTGCCGCGGCGGTGGCTGCGGGGTATGCAAGGTACAGGTCACCTGCGGCAGCTATCGCACTACCCGCAGCATGAGTCGCGGGCATATCAGTATCGATGAGCAAGAGCATGGTACGGTGTTGGCTTGCTGTATCCAGGCGCAGAGCAATCTGAGCCTCAGAGTGGTCGGCAAGCTGCACAAGGCGGTGTGCCGGGGGCGGACATTGCCGCCGTCGAGTAAAACGTCAGGGAATGACCTGATCCTGTAGGTATGCCTTCGCTTGCTGGCACATGCCTGTCAGGTGCCTGAAGCGGCGCTCTGGACCCACGAGGGAAGCCTGTATGAAGGTGCTGATCGTCCATGCTCATCCCGAGCCACGTTCGTTCAATGCTGCGCTCAAGGATTGTGCGGCAGAGCAGCTAAGCACTGCCGGCCATGAGGTGCAGGTCTCTGACCTGCATGCGATGGACTGGAATCCGGTGGCCAGCGCCGCCGATTTCGGCGTGCGGGCCAACCCGGACTACCTGGTCTATGCCCTGGAGCAGCGCCACAACTACGCGGCCGGCACGCTGGCGGCGGACATCACTGCTGAGATCGCCAAGGTGCAGTGGTGCGATCTGCTGATCCTCAACTTCCCGCTGTACTGGTTCTCGATGCCGGCGATCCTCAAGGGCTGGATCGACCGGGTGATGATTTCCGGGGTGTTCTACGGCGGCAAGCGCATCTACGACCGCGGCGGCATGTGCGGCAAGCGTGCACTGGTCAGTCTGACGCTGGGCGGGCGCGAGCAGATGTTCGGCACCACGGGCATCCATGGCGAGCTCCACACCCTGCTGCGCCCCCTGCTGCAGGGCAGTCTGGCTTACTGCGGCTTCACGGTGCTGCCACCGTTCATCGCTTACCACGTGCCCTATATCGATGATGCGACGCGGGGACAGATCCTCGTCGACTATCGGCAGCACCTCGCTGCACTCGATACCCTCCAAGCCTTGAGCTTCCCAAGCCTTG
>CAZFFB010000110.1:0-6840 GCA_964517735.1 uncultured Pseudomonas sp. | reverse complement strand
CGCCCCGGCTGGCCGGGCCACCTCATCGCCCTGGCCGCCGGCTACCTGGCACCGCTGGCGCTGGCGCCCTTTGATCTGTGGCCGCTGGGACTGTTGTCGATCGCCCTCTTGTATCTGGGCCTCAGGGAGGCTGCGGGGCGTGACGGCTTCTGGCGCGGCTGGTGGTACGGCTTTGGTGCCTTTGCCGCCGGCACCAGCTGGGTGTATGTGAGCATCCATGAATACGGCGCAGCACCGGTGCCGCTGGCGGCGCTGCTGACTCTGTTGTTCGTCGTAGGCCTTGGTCTGTTCTTCGCCCTGCCAGCCTGGTTGTGGTGTCGCACGCTGCGCCGCGAGCGTGCGCCCCTGAACAATGCGCTGGCCTTCGCCGCCCTGTGGGTGGCGCTGGAATGGCTACGCAGCTGGCTGCTGAGCGGCTTTCCCTGGCTGTACGCCGGCTACGGGCAGCTCGATGGCCCGCTGGCCGGTCTGGCGCCACTGGGCGGAGTCTGGTTGCTGTCCTTCAGCCTGGCGCTGAGCGCTGCACTGCTGGTCAGTCTGCCCGCCTGGCGTGGACCTGCACCGCGCGCGCTGGCCGCGCTGCTTCTGCTGGCCGCCCCCTGGCTCGCCGGTCTGCTGCTGAAGGAGCAGGCCTGGACCTCGCCGGCTGGCGAGCCCCTCAAGGTGGTCGCGGTGCAGGGCAACGTCGAGCAGAACCTCAAGTGGCAGCCGCAGCAACTGCAGGCCCAGCTGGCCCTGTACCGGGAGCTGACCCTCGCCGCGCCCGCCGCTGACCTGTACGTCTGGCCGGAAACCGCGGTTCCGGTGCTCAAGGAGTATGCCGAGGGCTATCTGGAGGTGATGAGCCAGCAGGTGCGCGAGCGCCAGGCGGCGCTGATCACCGGGCTCCCGGTGCGAGAGGTCGATGCCCAGGGGCGGCCGCGCTACTACAACGCCCTGCAGGCGCTGGGTGAGGGCGAGGGGCTGTACTTCAAGCAGAAGCTGGTGCCCTTCGGCGAATATGTGCCCTTGCAGGACCTGCTGCGCGGGCTGATCGCCTTCTTTGATCTGCCGATGTCTGACTTCGCCAAAGGCCCGGCCGATCAGGCCTTGCTCAGCGCCAAGGGCTACAGGATTGCCCCCTTCATCTGCTACGAGGTGGTCTATCCACAATTTGCCGCAGGGCTTGCCGCCAGCAGCCAGCTGCTGCTCACCGTGAGCAATGACGCCTGGTTCGGACGCTCGATCGGCCCGCTGCAGCATCTGCAGATGGCGCAGATGCGGGCGCTGGAGAGCGGGCGCTGGATGATCCGTACCACCAACAATGGCGTCACCGCACTGATCGATCCCTGGGGGCGACTGAGCGCCCAAGCCCCCGCCTTCGAGCGCACCTTGCTGCAGGGCGAGGTGGTGCCCATGCAGGGACTGACCCCCTACCTGCGCTGGGGGCTCTGGCCGCTGGGCAGCCTGTGCCTTTTGCTGCTGGGTCATGCCCTGTGGCAGCGCTGGCGCGAGCAGCGGCTGTGTCGCCCCTGAGCCGGCAAGGCGGGCAGGTTTCCCCAGAACTGCAGCGCTCATGTATGCTTGAGCGCTTTGCATCCTTCCACATTTTCACTCCGGCAGAGCCATGCACGAACAGTATCAGCCCCGCGATATCGAAGCCGCCGCGCAGTCCCACTGGGATGCGCAAAAATCCTTTGAAGTGTGCGAACAGCCCGGCAAGGACACCTTCTATTGCCTGTCGATGTTCCCCTACCCGAGCGGCAAGCTACACATGGGGCACGTGCGCAACTACACCATCGGCGACGTGATCGCGCGCTATCAGCGCATGCAGGGCAAGAACGTGCTGCAGCCGATGGGCTGGGACGCCTTCGGCATGCCGGCGGAGAACGCCGCGATGCAGAACCAGGTCGCCCCGGCTGCCTGGACCTACGCCAACATCGACTACATGAAGACCCAGCTGAAGAGCCTGGGCCTGGCGGTGGACTGGTCGCGTGAAGTCACCACCTGCAAACCGGACTACTACCGCTGGGAGCAGTGGCTGTTCACCCGCCTGTTCGAGAAGGGCGTGATCTACCGCAAGAACGGCACCGTCAACTGGGACCCGGTGGACCAGACCGTGCTGGCCAACGAGCAGGTGATCGACGGGCGCGGCTGGCGCTCCGGCGCGCTGATCGAGAAGCGCGAGATCCCCATGTACTACTTCCGCATCACCGCCTATGCGGAGGAGCTGCTCGCCGACCTCGACACGCTCGACGGCTGGCCCGAGCAGGTCAAGACCATGCAGCGCAACTGGATCGGCAAGAGCTTCGGTGCCGACATCGAGTTCGACTACGACGCCGAGAGCTGCGGCGGCGCAGGCCGCCTGAAGGTCTACTCGACCCGTCCGGACACCCTGATGGGCGCCACCTACGTGGCCGTGGCCGCCGAGCACGCGCTGGCCCAGCGCGCTGCCGCGAACAACCCGCAGCTGGCCGCCTTCATCGCCGAGTGCAAGTCCGGCTCGGTGGCCGAGGCCGACGTGGCGACCATGGAGAAGAAGGGCATGGCCACCGGCCAGTTCGTCGTCCATCCGCTGACCGGCGACAAGCTGCCGGTGTTCGTCGCCAACTACGTGCTGGCCGGCTACGGCGAAGGCGCGGTGATGGCGGTGCCGGCCCATGACGAGCGCGATTTCGAGTTCGCCCACAAGTACGGCCTGCCGATCAAGCCGGTCTATCGCCAGACCGAGGGCGATGCCGCCTTCGACGCCGGCCTGTGGCAGGACTGGTACGCCGACAAGGCGAACCTCGTCACCATCAACAGCGGCCAGTACAACAACCTCGACTTCCAGGGCGCCTTCGACGCCATCGTCGCCGACCTGGAAGCGACCGGCCACGGCGCGAAGCAGACCCGCTTCCGCCTGCGCGACTGGGGCATCAGCCGCCAGCGCTACTGGGGCTGCCCGATCCCGATCGTCCACTGCGACGCCTGCGGCGACGTGCCGGTGCCGGAAGACCAGCTGCCGGTGGTGCTGCCCGAGGACGTGGTGCCGGATGGCGCCGGCAGCCCGCTGGCACGCATGCCCGAATTCTATGAATGCAGCTGCCCGAAGTGCGGCGCGCCGGCCAGGCGCGAGACCGACACCATGGACACCTTCGTCGAGTCATCCTGGTACTACGCCCGCTACGCCTCGCCGCAGTTCGAGGGCGGCATGGTCGATCCGCAGGCAGCCAACCACTGGCTGCCGGTCGATCAGTACATCGGCGGCATCGAGCACGCCATCCTGCACCTGCTCTATGCGCGCTTCTTCCACAAGCTGATGCGCGACGAAGGCCTGGTGCAGAGCGATGAGCCGTTCACCAACCTGCTGACCCAGGGCATGGTGATCGCCGAGACCTATTACCGCCTGCAGGACAATGGCAGCAAGCTGTGGTTCAACCCGGCCGATGACGAGGTGGAAACCGACGCCAAGGGCACGCCGGTCGCCGCGCGCCTGAAGAGCGACGGCCTGCCGGTGGAAATCGGCGGCACCGAGAAGATGTCCAAGTCGAAGAACAACGGCGTCGATCCGCAGACCATGATCGAGCAGTACGGTGCCGACACCTGCCGTCTGTTCATGATGTTCGCCGCACCGCCGGAGATGAGCCTGGAGTGGTCGGATGCCGGCGTCGAAGGCGCCAGCCGCTTCCTGCGCCGCGTCTGGCGTCTGGCCCAGAGCCACGTCGCCGCCGGCCTGCCGCACGCACTGGATCTGGCCAGCCTGGACGACGCCCAGAAAGACATCCGCCGCGCCATCCACCAGGCCATCAAACAGGCCAGCAGCGATATCGGCCAGCACCGCAAGTTCAACACCGCCATCGCCCAGGTGATGACCCTGATGAACGTGCTGGAGAAGGCACCTGCCGCGACAGCCCAGGATCGCGCCCTGCTGCAGGAAGGCCTGGAAGCCGTCACCCTGCTGCTGGCACCGATCACCCCGCACATCAGCCACGCGCTGTGGCAGGCGCTGGGTCACGGCGACAGCGTGATCGACGCGCCCTGGCCGCAGGTCGATGAGTCCGCCCTGGTGCAGGACACCCTGACCCTGGTGGTGCAGGTCAACGGCAAGCTGCGCGGCCAGATCGCCGTGCCGGCCAGTGCCTCCCGCGAGGAAGTCGAGGCCGCTGCGCGTGCCAACGAGAACGTGCTGCGCTTCACCGAGGGTGCCACCATCCGCAAGGTGATCGTGGTGCCCGGCAAGCTGGTCAACATCGTCGCCAACTGAACCGGCGACGCCACCGGCGCCCCCTGCGGGCGCCGTTTCCACATGAGGGATCTTCGATGAAAGCGAGCCTGTCCGCCCTGCTGCTGGTGACGCTGACCACCCTGCTGACGGCCTGCGGTTTCCAGCTGCGCGGCACTGCCGGCAACGACTTCGCCGTGCAGGAACTCGACCTGCGCGCCCGCAACACCTATGGCGAGCTCAACCGCGACCTGCGTCTGCTGCTGGAGAGCCGTGGCGTGCGGATCAGTGCTGCGGCCCCCTGGCGTCTGCTGCTGACCGGCGAGAGAGAAACCCAGCGTACCGCCAGCGTGACCCGCTCGGCCCGCAGTGCCGAATACGAGCTGACCGCCACCCTTGACTTCGAGCTGCGCGATCGCGCCAACCTGCTGCTGTTCGGTGATCGTCTGGAAGTGCAGAAGGTCTATGTGCAGGATGACAGCAACCTGATCGGCTCAACGCAGGAAGCCACCCAGCTGCGCAGCGAGATGCGCCGTGAACTGGTGCAGCAGATGGCCCTGCGCCTGGAGCAGCTGACCCCGGCGCGCCTTGAGCAGCTGCAGCGCGAGGCCGAGCAGCGCGCTCAACCCAAGTCCGGCAGCGCACCCGCCGCCGCGCAGTGAACCGGACGGGGCCCAAGGCCCCTTCCCCGCCGCCATGAAGCTCAATGCCAGCCAGCTTGCCCGCCACCTGCAGCAAGGCCCGCTCGCCCCGGTCTATGTGATCAGCGGCGATGAGCCCTTGCTTTGCCAGGAGGCCTGCGATGCGGTGCGCACCGCCTGCCGCCAGCAGGACTTCAGCGAGCGACAGGTGCTGCATGCTGATGCAAGCTTTGACTGGAACATCCTGCGCGAGGCCGGGGCCAGCCTGTCGCTGTTTGCCGAGCGGCGCCTGCTGGAGCTGCGCCTGCCCGGCGGCAAGCCGGGCGATGCGGGCACCGCAGCCCTGCTCGACTACCTGGCACGTCCCGCCGAGGACACCGTCCTGCTGATCAGCCTGCCCCGTCTGGACAGCAAGACCCAGAAGAGCAAGTGGGCGCGGGCACTGATCGAGGATCGGCACAGCCAGTTTGTGGCCATCTGGCCGGTGGAGACCGCCCAGTTGCCCCAGTGGCTGCAGCAGCGTCTGGCTCAGGCGGGCTTGAGCGCCACGGCTGAAGCCCTTGACCTGCTGGTGGCGCGCACCGAGGGCAATCTGCTGGCCGCCGTGCAGGAGGTCGAAAAACTGCGTCTGCTGGCCGAGGGCCCGCAGCTGGATGCCGCCACCGTGCAGGCCAGCGTGGCCGACAGTGCGCGCTTTGACCTGTTCAGCCTGCTGGATGCCGCCCTGGCAGGCGAGCAGGCCCATGCCCTGCGCATGCTCGGCGGGCTGCGTGCTGAAGGCGTCGAAGCGCCGGTGATCCTCTGGGGCCTGACCCGCGAGCTGCGCCTGCTGGCAGGTCTTCTGCAGCAACAGGCGCGGGGCGTGCCGAGCGAGCGGGCGATTGCCCAACTTAAGCCGCCACTGTTCGGCAAGCGGCCGGCGCTGGTCGGGCGCGCCCTGCAACGGCTGAGCCTTGAACATTGCACGGCACTGCTGTGCCAGGCCCAGCAGATCGATGAGCAGATCAAGGGGCAAGCCCCGGGCAATCCCTGGAACGGACTGGCAGCACTGACCCTGCAACTGGCCGGCGGGCGCCTGCCGCTGGGCAGCAGCTGACACTGTCCAGCGCAACGACCATCGCAGGGCAGTCACGTCTGCTTGCGGCATGCTAATGTTGTTTCCCGTCGTACCTTTTCTGGAAGCCGGTCCATGTCCGATGCCCTTGCGCAGCAGCTGCCGCGCCACTCCTTGCTGACTCGCAGCGCGCTGCTGCTCCTGCTGGCCCAGGCGGCAGCCTGCGCACAGCCGCCAGCCGATGTGCCCTCGGCCAGCCATGGATCGGCCCTCCCCCCTGTCTCTGCCGTGCAAGGCGGAGTATCCGGGCCGGTGCAGAGCTTCACCCAATGGCGTGAAATCTTCCGCCAGAAGGCGCTGGCCGAGGGCATCGACGCCGCGCTGTTCGCGCAGGTCTTTGCCGGTGTGGTACCGGACCCTGCGGTGATCCGCGCCGACTACAGCCAGCCGGAGTTCAGCAAGCCGATCTGGGAATATCTCGACAGCGCCGTCTCGGCGCAGCGAGTCAGCCGAGGTCAGCAGCTGCTGAACACCCACAGCGGTACGCTGGCCGCCATCGAGCGCCGTTATGGCGTTCCTCGCCAGGTCCTGGTGGCGGTGTGGGGCATGGAGAGCAACTTTGGCAGCTACACCGGCAACAAGAGCGTGATCCGCTCGCTGGCCACCCTGGCCCACGAGGGGCGCCGGCCGCAGTTCGCCCATGAACAGCTGCTGGCTGCGCTGCGCATCCTGCAACAAGGGGACATCAGCGCCCGGCACATGCTGGGCTCCTGGGCCGGAGCCATGGGGCAGACCCAGTTCATCCCCACCACCTACTTGCAGCATGCCGTGGACTTCGACGGTGATGGTCGGCGTGACATCTGGGGCTCGCCAGCCGATGCACTGGCCTCCACCGCCAACTACCTGCGGGCCTCGGGCTGGCAGAGCGGCCAGAGCTGGGGACGCGAGGTGCAGTTGCCGGC